>JALOTS010000138.1 GCA_025457785.1 Pontiellaceae bacterium
GTCAGTTTGTGAACGGCCACATTCTTTATGTGGACGGCGGAATTTTGGCCAACTTTGGTTATGTTAAAGGTGAGAACGACGTTGTATTACTCGGCTAGGGAGTCTGTATGAAGACGGGAACGCTATTCGCAGGATGTATGTTGGCTGCCGGACTGGCTTTCGGCGTGGCTGCCGGACCGTCTCCGGAGTCGATAAAAACCAGCATAACGAAGGTGGCGAACTGGCAGATTACAACGTTCGCAGATCACATGGACTTTCGTGCCGTCCCGCAGAACCGTAAGGATTTTCGGGAAGATAAACCCTACCACGACCTGACCTGGCATATGGGGGCTCTCTATGCCGGAATGAACGAATGGCGGAAAGCGTCCGGCGATTCCTTTGCCGATAAGACCGAGGTGTATGGCGTTGGTGCATTTCTCGCCGCCGGAACCGAGGTCTATAAGCTGGCCGGCGGAGAATTGATACCGGCAGAGTCGATCGGATGCCAACCGGCTCAAGCTCCGACAAATGAGGCAAAATAACAGATGTCCATAAAACAAAGAGTCTTTAACCACCTGCTGTGGCTGTCCTTGATGACCGCCATGACGGACGGGCTTGCAGAGACTCTCAACTTCAATCCGGACTGGCGTTTTGTCCGCAGGGATGTGCCGAACGCGCAGCAGACCGGCTTCGATGATCAGGCGTGGGAGACGGTTTCTGCGCCGCACACGTACAACGATGTGGACACCTTCGATGACTGGTCGCCGTCGGGGCATCGGGGTGAAATGAACCAGTGGGGCGGACGAACCTGGTATCGCAAACAGTTCAACGCGCCTGCCAGCTGGAGCGGCAAACAGATCTATATCGAATTCGAAGCTGTGCGCCAGATTGCGGAAGTCTATCTGAACGGCATCCTGATCGGGCGCAGTCAGAATGGTTTTATCCCGTTCGGTTTTGATCTGACTCCGCATATAAAGCCCGGCACAGAAAACGTGCTGGCACTGATGTGCGATAACAGTTTCGCGATCGACGATGCAAGCGAAAAACTGGGCGGAAAAAAAGAGACGGATGTCGATTATTCCACGCTGGATTTCAATGAGGGCGATGGAAAGCAGTTCCCCTGGAACAATCCGCATTGGCATCCGGCGCACGGGGGCATTTATCGCAACGTAAAAATCCACCTTAAAAATCCCGCTCATTTCACTCTGCCCCTTTTCCGAGATCTGGGAACTGCTGGCAGTTATGTTTATGCCTCCGATATTTCCCGTGAACAGGCGACGGTTCACGTCGAGGCGGAGGTGGTGAACCTTCACACCCAAACCCGGACGCTTCATGTCCATACAACATGGAAAGATCAGCAGGGCCGGGTGGTTGCAGAGGCCGCAAGTGAGCCCCGGATGATGGGTGCCGGTGAAAAGGCGGTTTTTTTACTGCACGCTGTGATCAGCAAACCGCTGCTCTGGGAGCCTGAGTATGCCAACCTGTACCAGGTCGAAAACAGCCTGTATGATGGCGGCGAGTTGCTGGATCAGGAGGAGATTCCCCTTGGCATTCGAACCTTACAATGGACGACCCACGCCGGATTTTTTATCAATGGCCGTCACATGAAACTCCACGGATGGGGACAGAAGTCGACATCTGAATGGCCCGGGCTGGGTGCTGCCCAGCCGGACTGGATGCACGAGTTGACGCTGCGCCTGATGCGTGATGCTGGCGGAAACTTTGTCCGGTGGGGCCATACGGCGGGCAGCCCGGCGCAGATTGCCTCTGCCGACCGCCTTGGACTCGTTACCCTGCAGCCCGGGGTTGACGGCGAGGCCGATGTTCAGGGAGCCGCATGGCAGGAACGAGTCGCCTCGTTTCGTGATATGGTGATCTATTTTCGTAATCATCCATCCATTCTCATCTGGGAAGGTGGCAACCAAAGTGTAAGCGATGCCCACGCCAAGGAACTGACCGACGTGGTAAAAACCTTTGATCCTCATGGCGGCAGAGCCTATGCGCACCGGCGCTCCGATGCGGTAACGGCATCTTACTGCGACCTGACGATCAGTACCGAAGGCTCCGGCTTTCGAAAAGAGCTGCCGACCGTTGAGGGAGAATACAACCGCGAAGAGTCGCCCCGTCGGGTCTGGGACAACGCTTCTCCGCCAGATTTTGGATATAAAAATGCCAAGGGAACCTACCAGTTGACCAGCGAGCAGTTCGCCATAAACCAGATTTTTCAGTACGACAAAATCTCGCCCCTGTTCCATGGCGGCGGTGCCAACTGGATCTTCAGCGATTCCACCAGCGGGGGCCGGGTACAAAGCGAAGTGGCCCGTGCCAGCGGTGAAGTCGACGGCGTTCGACTGCCGAAAGAAGCCTGGTCTGTCTGCAAGGTCCTGTTCACCGATGAACCCGATTTGCATCTGATCGGCCACTGGACCTATCCCGAAAACACCGTAAAAGATCTGTTTGTTGCCTCCGACTGCGAGGAGGTGGAACTCTTTTTAAACGGACAGAGTCTCGGACGCAAAAACGCATACACCGGCCCTTCGAGTCAGAATGAGCTCCTTCACAGGAATCTGTTTGTGTTTCCATCCGTAAAATTTCAAGCGGGAAACGTCGAAGCGGTTGGCTATGTCAACGGCGTTGCAGTCTTCCGGCAGACCCGGGAAACCGCCGGCCCGGCCAGCGCATTGCGACTGACCCCCATCACCGGGCCGGGCGGATTCAAAGCGACCGGATCGGATGTCCTGTTGGTGGATGTCGAAGCGGTCGATACACAAGGACGGCGCTGTCCAACCTGGCAGGCTCGCGTCGATTTCGAGTTGCAGGGGCCGGGAATATGGCGCGGCGGCTACAACTCCGGGAAGGCCGGATCCATCAACCACCCGTGGCTCGATCTCGAGGCAGGAATCAACCGCGTTGCCATTCGGTCGACTCGACAGGCGGGAAGCGTGACCTTATCTGCCCGTACAGATGGACTGCGTTCGGCCGCCTTGACTGTGCCGGTTCTTGAAGCATCGGGATCAAACGGCTTCCTCGACGAACTGCCGGAGCTTACGCCGGTTGAAGTGCCGGAAACCGCGCCGGTTCCAACGCAAAAAGATCAGGAACTTCTGGCTGGAAAAACACAACCCTCTTCCCCGTCAATGACCGGGCGCTATATTGCGGAACTCGCCTATTCCGGTTCGGGAAAAGCCGAGCTGGGCGATGTGATGTCCGGGGTCAAACTGTTTACGGATCACGACATTCTGCTCGAAAAAGTGCCCTCGGTATTAGAAGGGGGAGAAATGATTCGTCTGCCCAATCAGGAATGGAACTATTCCGCTGTTGATCTGTTGCAGTTCGAGGTCTCCGTTCCTGCCGATGTTTACATCGCCCGCGATTCCCGCCTGCCGCCGATGCCCTGGCTTGTCCGCGAATTCCAAAACTGCGGAGAAACGCTGCGGGTAAAACATCACGTCTGGGATTTGTGGAAGCGAACCGTGAAGAAAAACGAATCCGTTTTGCTGGGCAGTAACACGGAAGGTGACGGCGAAAAACGATGGCAGATGATCGTCTTTGTCGTGCCCGCACAGACTGCGGTTTCTGCATTAGCCAACCCGACGGACGCTTCACCGGCCATTACCCTTTTCATGAAAGACGGCGGCTGGTGCTGGTATCAGGACCCGCGTGCAATCCTTCACGACGGAAAGCTGTTCATCGGTTCTGTGAAAGGAAACGGCGACGGCGAAGCTCTGATCGGCGTGTATGACCTGAAATCGAAGACCGCACTGGGCAACGTGGTGGCAAACCCGAAGTTCGACCGCGATGATCATAACTCGCCGGTTTTCTTTGCCCGTACGGATGGCAGCGTACTGGCCATGTATGCGCGCCACAGCCGCGATCACCTGCACCGATTTCGAATCTCTGATCCGAATGATCCGATGAAGTGGAGCGAGGAGATGGTGTTCAATCACGACGATCCGAAAGCCGGTAAGGTTACATACATGAACCTTTTGGAAATGACCGCTGAGGGCAAACTCTATAACTTTTATCGCGGCATCCGTTGGAATCCGTCGTTCATCACCTCGACAGATCAAGGGAAAACGTGGGGGGAGCCGACTCACTTTATCTCCAGTGAACTAAATGGAACGCATCGTCCATATGTCCGGTATGCCGGCAACGGAAAAGACAGAGTCTACGTGAGTTTTACCGACGGCCATCCGCGCGATTTCGGCAACAGCATCTATTATGCAGAGTTCAGCAATGGGAAGTTCTGCAAAGCGGACGGCACGTTGCTGAAGGATCTCAAAAAGGACGGACCGTTGCGTCCGAGTGAAGCGGAACGGGTCTATCGGGGGAGTGAAACCCGGGAAAAACCGGAAGGCTGCGAAAGCGTACCGTTCAGCGCCTGGACCAGTTCTATTTCTATCGATGCCAAGGGGAATCCGCATATCGGTTATACGCTGTATCTCAGCAACACCGATCACCGTTACCGCATCGCCTCATGGGATGGAAACAGATGGTTTGATCGCGAGGTGGCTTATGCGGGAAAATGTCTCTACGAGCGCGAGTCCAGCTACACCGGTTTGATCACGCTGGATCCGGTCGATCCCTCTGTGGTCTTTATTTCGACGGATGTCGATCCGTCCACCGGAAAAGAGTCCGGAGGACTGCATGAAATCTATCGGGCAAATATTGGATTAAACCACGATGTTGCTTCGATAAAATGGACTGCGGTGACTGAGAATTCCAAGGTTCGGAACATCCGTCCGGTTGTGTTGCGCGATGGCGATTCGCGCGTTGTTCTCTGGAACTGCGGACGGTTCACGACGTATACGGACTATGATTTAGATACGGTCGGGTTTGTTGAAGACGTAAAATGATGTAATCATGGAGAAAACGAAGATGAATAGAAAATTGATGAAAACAGCAGGAGCTTTGGCGGGGGTGTTGATTTCCATACACACCCCGGCGGAGGGTGTTGAATCTGCGACGGCCACCGCACTTCGGACGAATCAGCTGAAAACTCAGGCCAAATATATTCCGCAGCGCAAGGACGATATTGCGTGGGAAAACGACCGGATTGCTTTCCGGATCTACGGTCCCGAGCTGGCGAAGACGGAACCGACAGGCAGCGGCATCGATGTCTGGGTCAAATCCACCCGCGAGCTGATTATCGATAAATGGTACAAAGGCGGCGACTACCACAAGGATCACGGCGAAGGCCTTGATTTTTACAGCGTAGGTCCCTCTCGCGGATGCGGCGGACTGGGCATTTGGGACGGCAGCACACTGTACACCTCCGGGCACTGGGCATCCTATGAGATTCGGGCTGGCGCAGACTTTTCAATTGAGTACGCGCCGTGGACTATTCAGGGTGGACATCAGATTTCCGAACATCGGAACATCACGCTGGAGCCCGGTTCCAACTTGAATCGTCTCGAGTCCGTTTTAAAAACCGACCTGCCGGAATTTGTCGTGGGCATTGGAATCGCCAAAGGCTCCGGCGGCGAAATCTATCAGGATGCAGAGCGGGGAATTCTGGCCTATTGGCAGAAGCCCCATGCCGAACATGGTGCTGTCGGCTGCGCCGTGATCGTGAATCCTCAGGACGTGAAGGGCTTTGCGTCCGACAAGCTCAACCATTTGATTCTGGTGCAAGCCAAGTCGGGCGTTCCGCTGATCTATCGGGCGGGCGCCTGCTGGTCGAAAGGCCTCGACTTTAAAACGTTCGACGAGTGGAAAAACTACCTAATAGAACAGGCGGGCGTGACGGGCACAAAAGATCTGCCGGTTGACTTTACCCGTCCTGACCGGCCCTTCATGCTGGTCTCCCCTGAAGAACTGACTGCCGCCAAAGCAAAAATTAAAACACAACGCTGGGCCGCGGAGGGCTTAAAGGCCTTGTGCGCCCAGGCGGATGAAATTGTTGCCGATCCTCAGTTTTTCCCCGAATCAGAAGGCGGATGGTCGCATAAGTATGTTTCTCCGAAAAGCGCAAAAAAGCTGGAATTCGATCCGAAGAGCCCCCGGCGGCATTTGGATTCATCGACAGGCGAGTATTTGACGGGCAAGCAATATGATGACGCATGGAATGTCCTATCCATTCATTTTACGGCGAAACAGCAGGAAGTTCTGGCTGCCGCCTGGACCCTGACACAGGACAAACGGTATGCAGAAACGATGCGTACTGTGTTTCTGGACATTGCGAAAAAATACAAGACCTATCGTCTGCACGATAAAAGTATGGTGCTGCTGCCACCTGACCAACCGATAGGCACCAATGCGCTGACCGGCGGGTATGCAGCA
>JALOTS010000139.1 GCA_025457785.1 Pontiellaceae bacterium
TCAGCAACACATTTAAAATAAGATTCGGGCTGATCGGGCGGCTGGAAACTTCCGCCGAGTCAACAATCACAACGGGGGTGCGCGGAACCTTCAGTGTAATCCCCTCCTGTGCAATGCGGGATTTCAGCGCATTCATGATCGCCCGCTGAAGCTCAAGTTCCTGCTGCGCCTGATTGAACGGAACAAATTTCTCCCGTTGTGAAGTCTGATCACTGGATCGAACCCCCCGCAATTCCTCTTCCAGCGCATCAAACTTTGACTTGGCGACAATATACTGAGCCTGCGTCCCCTTTTTTATTCCGTCCAATGCGCGTTTCATCTTTACAGCCAATTCATCCCGGGCGGCCTGCGTCTGCTTTACTTCAGGATAATTCGGTCCGTAATTCTGAAGCATCGACATCAACCCGACATCATAATCTTTAATTTGCGTTCGCATCGCCTCAACGAACGGATCCTGTGAAATATAAGCCGATGCCGTCAGCAGATCATCCCCTTCCATGGACTCCAGCTGCTCGTAACGGGCTTTTGTCACCAGCATTTCAACACGGGCGGCAATCCGATCCGCTTCCAACTGCTGCAACCGGAGCTTTTCGACACTGTTTTCGGTCATAGCCGTCGAGCCCGGCAAAACAGTAATATCCAGCTCCTGACGGATCTGTTCCACACGGGCCTGCGCCAAATCGACCTTTTCCTGCTGTTTTTCAAGCTCGCGGGAAAGCGCATCCATGGCACGTGTCATTTCTTTGTATTTCAAATCCAACCGCTGATCCCGATAGACTGCCGCCAGTTCATTCGCAAGCAGCGCGGCTTCTTCCGGATTCTCACGTTCCGCCACCAGCGAAATCAGACTCGTATCACGGTATTGATTCACCGACAGACTGGAGCGAAGCATCTTATACGCAAGCTCCAACGGGATTTTTTCCCCCTTAATCCCCCAGACATCCTGCAGATTGAGCCGTTTAATCACTTCATAAAGAATTGTTTTCGACTGAATAATTTCAAATTGCGTCCGGAGAAAATAAGGGTCATAACCGCGTGTCATGCGACTCATTTCCGGATTACTAAACGGATCAATATCCACACTGTCGTTATTCACCTCAATCCGGGACTCTGCCGCATAGATTTTCGGCAGCGTGAGCGTATAGGCCGTTCCGGTAATAACCACGAGGAAAAAAACCGCAAGAACAATCTCTTTCCGGGCGCGGATCACCCGCCAGTAATCCAAGAAATGCAAAGTGGTTTCTTTCTTTTGAATATCACTCATTTTTATACCCCTGACAAATAATTATGGTGAGGTATCAAAACCTCACCATAATAAAAATCAACCGCCTCATGTGTCCTAATTCAGCTCAACACGCCATCCGAGATCCACCACATTCTGTTTCCAGTCCTGATCGATAACGGTATCCCGGTCTTTTTCGCTGTGCCGTATCCCCGCTTCCAGCGAATGAATCCGGTTCAACCTGTAAGTCAACCGGAAATCGATATCCAGACGATCTTCTTTGGACGAATCCGAACCGGCAATCGCGGCATCCTCATCATATTCTATATTTGCAAACCGGACGGTGGCTTTTGCACCAAGCTTTGCGGTCAAATTATGCTGCGCGCCAAGGGAAAATACGGCCGTTTTCTGCCCGCCGAACCGTCTGTCACCGGATTCACTGTACCGGTAATCCGCATCCGCACTCAATTTGGTCATCGGCGACGGACTGTAAACAAGCCCTGCGCTGACCAGCGGACTCATGGAACTCTTGCTCGTGGAACCTGCTCCTTCCACACTCGGACTGACATACGATTCCCCGATGTTAAAATTGCATTGCCATTCCGGATTGAATGTATGCCCGATCCCCAAATAGATATCCGTCGCATCAAATGTGGTATTAGTCCGATTGTCATAATCCGTATAGCGATGGTTCAAATTCAACGAAGAAAATGTCCGGTGCGGAAAAATTTCATGATTCCAGGACAACCCTCCGCCAATCGTCGTATAATCATTCTGCACCCACTTCTCGTCGTCCTCGTTGCGCAAAACAGTATAGTTTCCGGAAACACTCATCCGGTTTTTTTCATTGAAAAGATAATCGGCAGAAAGGCCGGCCGTATTTTCAAAAAAACCCAGCCGCGTATTGGCCGCCGTATATCCATCTCTGCCGGTACGATCCCCGCTTTGAAAATGCTCGGAAAGGCCGAGAAGCACACGCGGAGAAACGGAGTGATTTAATGTCGCAAACAACTGGGGATACACATCGGTACCCTCGGTGTCCGACTGAACGTTCACCCGCGACTTCAACATCAAATCCGTCCGATCTGAAAACGCCGCATGATACGAAAGGTCAATCGTGTCCGTTACAAACACCGTGTCCTCTTCACTTCCGTCGGGCGAGTGATAAAGGTTGTCATTATACCCCACACGAATAGTGTTTATGATTTTAAACGGCTGCTCGCCCTCTGCAAAACCATTTGTCATCACAAAACCGACCAAAACCGGCAACCAGAGTCTCATTTTATTCATACCATTCCTTTCCGGAAACTTATTTTCATGTTTAATTAAAATCCGCCTTATCCAGTAAATCCGTTACATTAAACCCCGGTAGCCGGAAGATCATTATCCCCGTGCCGGGAATAAAGCTTCAAAAAGGCGTTAAGATCTTTTTCATCCCAATCCACAGCAGCACTCCCCGGACCGCCGGCCCCCGTACCGTTCCCGGCCCCGTTCCCGTCCCCTTTTTTCTCATTCATCTTTCTAATCGAATAAGCAACCGTTCCCACGGCCAATTCCTTATAATTCTTATAAATATCACTGTTATCCACAGCGGCTTTGCCGATTTGCTGATTTTTAACTCCGCCAGCCAGCATTACAGCGACTATCACATGCTTCATAATTTCCTGATCGCCGGACACCGCAGCCTGATTCAGAATGTCTGTCAGTTTTTGTTGAATAACAGCCGGGTCTGTATTATCGGCATAGACGGCCGTGGCGGCATCCAGCGCGACTTTCCCCGCTGACAAAGCACTGCTATCGGCACCGTCTTGAGCAAAGGCAGGCGACATCAGAAGCCCGACCACCGCAATAAGAGCACCCATTAAACGACCTGTATTCATCTTCATTTTCCTGTTCTCCTTTTTTTTTAACCGGACTATTTCTTAAAATATTCCCGAACCTCCGGCAGAGAACCTTCTGCCGTGAGCTGAACAATCCTGTCCCAAGCGGGCTCGAAATCTATATCATTCAGCAAACAGTAGTCAACCCAAGTTTCTGCTTCTACCGGTTTTTTTATGCTGCCGTTCAAGATCTCCGCCTCACCGCAACACAGCAAATTCGACTGCCCGAACACCCTCGCGAAATCTTCCCGTTCAATCCCGCTGCCGTCCATTAGGTCGAAAAATGAAAAACAAACGCCCTGCTGATTCAGGAATTCCACGCACCGCTCCATGGAAGCCTCCGGATTGACATAACTTCCGAAAAACCCTTTCGCCCAGAAAACAGCCAGATCCGCAAACGTCGGCTGATAAGCCTGCGCCGCGCCGGCCGCACAGAAAACAAAAACCGTAATGTATTTTGCAACCTTCATAATCAGGAAAAACTGGCGGGACTCTACCACACTTCGGCTTGCGCGCGTCAAACATAAAAGTTTGAAATATAAAATGAAAAAACAAGCCTTGCCTCCATGACGTTATTTTGGGACCATCCTCTGTTCAGTTCATTTTACAACCGCATAAAAAACTGCCATGCGGTTGAGTTGACCGGCGCTGCTGACAGGGAGAGTTTTCATGCAATACGGAGATGCATTTCATTGTCAAAACAATGTTCTTGTGGTGAGTATCCATATTTACGCCGTAATGGGTTCAGACGACGTGGAGATTAATGTGGACTCTGTTCTTGAGGCAAAGTTTTGCGATCCGATGGAGTTGAAAAAAATACTTAAAAATCCGCGCAAATATTTCATGAGATACGAAGAAGTCCGGAGCCTCAAGTCCGACGCGGCATATATTTTAACCATTGCTGCGAATGAACGATGTGATTATAAAATTATGTCCATTGAAGAAGTCACCCCTCATGTAAAAGAAGCGTGGAAAAGACTCCATTAAACGGTTCCCGCCCGACCGCGCCCGGTTCTCCGGAAAGCAACGGCGGAAAGCGCCGTCCCGTAAAAACCGCGCCGGACGGTTCCCTCCGGGAAATTTTTTTATCCTTTCAGTCCGGCCTTCGGATCAGTTTCCAAACAAAGGGCTGAACATTTTCCGCAACAGAGGAGCGCGTTCCGTTTTTTCTCCGGCGGGAGGAACGGGAACGGCCAATGCGGGCGGCAGGTGAGACAACGGATCCGCCAGCAATACGGCCGCCTGTCTGAACAGCTCCGCCGCCGGACTGTAATTCCCGCTTTCATCCAGTGCATGATGATCGATTTCAATAAACCGCTCGTTCCAGCGATTCAGCCGGAAGGGGTGCAGCTTCTTTCCCGTAACACCGGGGTTTGCCGCCGTGAATTCTTCCGTCTGCATCAGTTCAATCCTGAACTCATCTCCGCTCAACCGGTCAGACATCAGGCGGGGCAGTTTGGCTTCGACCTCTGCCGGGGTCGGTTCGCGCCCCAGAATTTCAACATAAGCCGCGTTTATCACTGCGCGCGCCTCGACGTCTGTATAGGTATAATCGAAATATCCATCCGCGCCATTGGTAATGCCGGTCATCCATAAAAGTCTTCCAAGAGTCCCGCCGGTTTCCGTGGTAATCCGGAACTCACTCTGAAGACTGGACCCCCCCCCCGCTTCAAATCCGCTGTTCACAACGAGGTTGAAATCCGACTTCTTTGCGCTGAAAATAGACAGGTCATCCACATAGAATGATCCGTTCCCGAAGTCATCTCCCCCGAAAATCCGCAACGTGATGTTTGTCCGGGACTCTGTATTGAAAGTAATTTCCCGGCGGGTCCAGGTGGTCTCTCCGGCTTGAACATTGATTTCAGCTTTCGGAAGATCCTGAATATCAATACGGGCGGTTCCGGCGGTTCCCGGCAGCAGTTTAACCCATGCGGAGAGACGATACTTTGTATTCGGCGACAGCGCGATGGTCTGAGAGGCCGCCCCGTCCGTACCGGTTCCGTGATACACGAAACAATACTTGCTGCCGTCAGGCGTATCGAGGGCGCTGCGCCCGTAATACCGTCCGTTGGGCAGATCCCATGCATCGATCGTCGCCCAGATAAACGTTCCGCTTTCAGCGGCGCAGAAAATCGACTCATTCGTAACCTCATCACAGCGCCCGTCCGGATCCCCGCCGTGCACAGCATCCGAGGTGTTGCGATCAATCACCGTGTCCGTAAAATCCCCGTAGGGAATTCCCCATCCGAAACAGTTTCCGGTTAAATGATTATCCACAATCACCGCGCCCCGGAAATCACCCGTTTTTCCGCAGCCCCAGCGTCCGCGCCCCATGCAGATTCCATTCATCATGCGACCGCCCCAGGCATTAATCACATTGTTGCGCACCAGCACATTGCGGTAATCATGCCACCCGCCCATATCATACGCCGGAATACCGTCCACCATATTGATCGCCGCCAGACCATCACGGGTCACCATCGCAATACAGTTGCTCTCGACCAGAGTTCCAGGTGCACCGAACACCACAATTCCCACATCCGTCGGATCGATAACCAGATTGTTTCGAACCAGCGAATTTCTGGCACCGGTTGAAATGCCGTCGGCCCACATACAGGCTTTCTTCTTCCAGGTCTGACGGGCATCCTCTCCCGGAGCGATTCCTCCGCCGCGCGGGCCGGGACCCGCCCCGTTGATAATCATATTCTGTACAACATTCCATGCGGCGTTGCTCTCCTCATGAACCTGAATCGTGGACCACGCCCGCGTGCTGCAGGCCACAACCCGATCCACCAGTTGGAAACTGCCCTGACCAAAGCCTAACGTGGAAAGCAGGTACACCTCCTTATCATAGTTAAAATCAAAATCCGTGGTGTACCGGTTCCCGTCAACGATCACATGACGGAGCGTAGTAAAACTTCTCCCCCACGAATCAATCACGCGGGCCGAATCACGGCTTCCCGCAATCACCGTAGCGAAATCTTCGATACGCAGAACATCTTCCGTTTCAATGCGCTGTCCATCCGCCATATACGTCCAAAGCCCGTTGACGGAATAATCACTGTTTCGTTCGAGATAAACATCCAGCCCGTCATTCATAACGGCTTGAATTTGTTTTACCTCCGAAGACGGGATGCTCACACAAATTTTATTCG
>JALOTS010000140.1 GCA_025457785.1 Pontiellaceae bacterium
ATCTGGTCGCCGGCGCGCGAATTCCCGAACTTTCCCAAGCTCTGAAAACCCGGGTTTGTGACTGTTTACGGGATGAACTGGGAATGAACAACATTCAAGACGTGCGGGTTCGCATTCAGGAAATTACCGGCGAACCGCGCACCACCCGTCGGGATTAAAAAGATGAAAAATAAAGCAACGCCTCCGTTGATTATCGTCGGATCGATCGGGATCGACACCATCGAAACGCCGCGCGAAAAGCGGGTCGAAATTCTCGGCGGGTCCGTCAGCTATGCCTGTGCCGCCGCCTCGTTTTTTGTCAAAACCGGCATGGTCGGAGTGGTCGGGACCGATTTCCCGCCGGAGCATCGCGCCCTCTGGGAAAAAATGGGAATTGATCTTTCCGGACTTCAGACAAAGGAAGGAAAAACCTTCCGCTGGTCAGGCGTTTATGAAGAAAACATGGATAATCGCCGCACCCTGCTGACCGAACTGAACGTTTTTGAACGCTTTACGCCCGAACTTCCGGAAGAGTACCGCGACGCATCCTATCTGTTCCTCGGAAATATTGCGCCCGAGCTTCAACTGCATGTTCTCGAACAGGTGCGCAACCCGAAGTTTATTCTGATCGACACCATGGATCTCTGGATCAGCATTGCCCGCGAAAAACTGATCGAGGTGGTTGGCCGGTGCGACATGCTCACCCTGAACGAATCCGAGGCCCGCCTCTTTACCGGGGCCCGTTCACTCATGGATGCAGCCCGAATACTGCTGGCCATGGGCCCGGAATTTGTTCTGATCAAAAAAGGGGCAGGCGGAAGCATGCTTTTTTCAAAGAACGGAATCTTTCTGCTCCACGCCTTTCCGCTGGCGGACTTCAAAGATCCGACGGGCGCAGGCGACACCTTCGCCGGCGGGCTGATGGGCGCATTAGCCGAACTGAATGCAACAGACGAAAAATCGATTCGCCGGGCCATGCTTTATGGAAGCGTCACCGCATCCTTCGGAGTTGAAGAATTCAGCCTCGAACGATTGGCCGTTTTGAATCGAAAAGAAATTGATGACCGCGCCGACACGCTGAAATCCATGTTTTACATAGATTAAGGCGCCTGTCCGACGCTGCCCTTAAAGGCACCCAGCGACATCCACGGAGGAAAAACCGCGACGGCGTATCGGGCTTCAAAAATCAATCCGACCGTCTGCACCGAAGAATAATACAACCCGGTCGATTCATCCCGCTGAGCGTTTTCAAACGGCTGTTCCGAAAAGGCGAAAGCGGTTCGGTTGGACGGCAGATTCGCAAACTCCATAATCCGATATTCACTTCCGGAAAACAACCGGTTCAACAGCCGGGTCTGACGGCCCCAATTCGAATCACCGGTTCCGACTTGCAGCACTCCGATGCCCTCCGCAACCGGCGAAACAAATTGAGCCGGTTGCGCCAGCAAGGTATCCAGGCTCACGATCGGAGTTTTCGGATCGTGCCGCATCAAGCTTCGACTGTCCGCATAAAACCAGTGGTTTAAAACTTCATCGGCATCGCACACCTGAGCCGTTCCGCCGCGCAGCGAGGCGGCCAGTTTGAAATAACCGGACATGGGAGTAGCCAGCACAGGAATTGATTGCTGATCGTTAAACTGAAATTCCGCCTGCCGTACCGCGTTCCAGACGAGCTGATTATGATCAACCGGATATTCGTTCGCATTGCGCAGACGCAGCATAAACGGAAGGTATCCGCCCATCGGATAAACGCCGTCACCGCTGGGAAACAGTGTCGGCGCGGTTACTGTAAGCTGCGGGCGGTTCAACGCAGGCAAATTGATGCCCGCGATCAGCGGCAACACAGCAGCGAGAACGGCAACGGCTTTAACGGCCCGGTTGTTCCAGAGCGGCAGGCGGCCCGAAACCGCCAGCAGCAGAACGGCCTCGCATCCGCGCCAGAAATAACGCGGCGCGTGCAGTTGCGGGATAAAAAACAGAACCGGCAGAAGAAATGCGGCCAGCCCGGCGAGGCCGTACAGTTTTTCCAGCCACGCCCCCCCCTTAGCCGCCCGCAAAGCCAAGTGAATCGAATAAAGCGCAAAAAGCAGTCCGGCGGCACCGAAGCCGAAAACGGCGTAGCCGGCGACCATCTTCAAATTAAAAAACGGATCGACGGCTGCTCCGCCGGAAGCAAAGAGCCGGCCCGTCGCCAGAGCAAGAAGTCCTGCGGCGCAGAGTTTCCACTGTTTGGACAAACCGGACGGAAAGTTTCCAATCATTGGAAGCGGAGTAATCAGCCAGAGGAGCAAAGGCAGAAGCAAAATCACATCGGCGCGCGAACCGACCGCCAGAGCGAACAGAATTGCGGCAGGCCAGCCGCCGCGTGCACCGTCTTGAAAAATAAAAACGGCACTCAACAAAAGAAATGCCGAAGAAAGAACGGAACTGTTTACATACAGGGTATTCAGTAAAATCGCCGGAGCAGTTATAACGCACAGCAGCACAACCGGCGAAAGTTTTTCCCGGAAGCGCACGACAAACACCGTCAGGGCCGACCAGAACGCCCACGCCAGACCGCTGTTGGCAGTATCAACCGGCGAACAGAGACACCCGCACCACTGCTGCAGTTTAAAAACGGCCGCGCAGGCCAGATAAACGATGTAGGTTTTATCGAACTGGTAGTACGCCGCCGGCTCCTGCATGCGTCCATGCGCCAGATCGTACGCTCCGGCGAGAATAAACGCCTGATCGTTTTTGCGCATCAGGTCGCCGGTGCACCAGAGCGAGAACACGGCGACCGCCAGCAGCAGCAGAATGATTGTCCATTTTTTCATCGGTCGTAACTGAACCTCAGCGCGGCACATCCGAAACCAAAACACCATGATTTAGTCAGAATAATTAGGGTCAGAATAATGAGAGAGCACTTTACCACCGTTAATAAAAATTATTCTGACCCAAATTATTCTGATCAATGTCTTCTGTATAGTTTCTGTCGAATTTTTTAAGAGCATCCCGCATTCGTTAAATATTCTAAAGCTCTTGAAATGCCGTCGCGGAAGCTAATGGTATGCGCAAAGCCGAGTTCACGTTGAAAGGTCGTATCACCGCCGCGCGCGAAAACGCCTTCAGGCTTGTTGGATGTGCCGCTGACTTCGGGATGAAAACCGCAGAGTTCCGCAGCGATTTGAGCGAACTCGATGAACGAAGTGTAGATGCCGGTCGAAAGATTGATCGCGGAGGCGTCGTCAATTTGATCCATCGTTGTCAAAATGCCCTCGACGCAGTCGTCGATATGGATAAAGTCGCGCATCTGGCGGCCGCTGCCCCAGACGGTAATGACCGGTTCGCCGCGATGAGCCAGCACCCGCTTGCAGATGCCGGGAAACGGATAGGAGTCGTGCTGGTCTTCGCCGTACCCGGAAAACGGGCGGTAGCAGACGGAATGCAGTCCGTATTTTTCAAAAGCAAGCTGCGCCAGATATTCGTTGGTCAACTTGGCCCAGCCGTAGGTCATGTCCGGCATCCCGATCCGGTCCTTGAAGGTGATCATCTCTTCGCGAAGCAGTTCGTAATGATCGGGCCGCTGCAATTCGATGGGATACGCCGCGCTTGAGCTAAACACCACGTTTTTGACGGGGCGGGCCTTCACGGCCCACTGCCAATACTGCGCATCGATGGACAAATCATCGGCCACTGCCAGCGGATTGTTTTCGATCATTTCGCGCCCGCCGACCATCGCGGCCAGATGGAAGGCGTAATCGAAATCGGAGTCCTGACGTTGGCTGAACCAGTCGCGGCAGTCCTGATTATAAAAATAAAAGTTTTTATATTCCAAAGGCTGGAACATCGGCCACTGCTCCGGAAGAAGACCGCCGCTGAGCGGTGCGATCGGATCGACGCAATGCACCTCGTGCCCCGCCTTCAGCAGGCGGGCGATCAAATGCCGCCCGACAAATCCGCACCCGCCTGTAACTAAACATTTTTTCATGTGCCTTTTTCTCCGCTTTTATCAAAAAGACGCTGGAAATATTGCGATTCTTAGCGAAAGTTCAACCTCTTGTTGCCGATCATTTAAACCTGTCCAAACATACACTGCGATGTACATTCCGCAAGGTTATTGCCTGCAAGTAACCGCAGCGCAGGCCGCGTATACCGCCAGCGTTTCACGGGCCGTTTTTTCCCAGGTAAAGCGTTTTGCACAGGCCGCAAAGAAAACCGACCCCGGCTTGAGGGCGCGTCGTTCAACTTTGCGTCGTGGATTCGGCAACCCCTGTAACCCAACATGGAACCAAGGGGAAATGTAGGCAATGTCACACTCTACGGATTCAACCGGACATTCACATTGTAAAAGCCCTTGCCGTCAGCACTGTGTACGGTATCGGTATAGCTTCCCTGCGGATACGTCAGATTTGTCCCCAGATTCTGAAATCCGTTGGTTAATGCGGATGTCCACTGAACGTTGTAGAGGCGTCCCGACACAGACGGCCAGTAGATGATATACCCTGCGCCCGTTTTTGACGTGTTGGTTATGGCGAAACAGGATGCGGCATTGGTCGGATTCATCCCTGTAACGGACTCCTGCCGATTGTTCTGACCATCGCCATCAAAATCGGCATCCGGATCGCAGTTCAACACGGCTCCGAAACAGACTTCTTCCCAGCTATCCAGAATGCCGTCCTGATCGATGTCCCCGCTGCCGTAAGAAGACAAGGCATTGTTGAATATCTTCACGTCATCAATCGCCATATCGCTTAGGGCTCCGTTACCGGTCTTCCCGCGAAAACGGATCGTTACATTGGTCTGGTTGCCATAGGCGCTTAGATTAACCACTCCATTTGACCATGCGGCAACGGAACTTACATGCTGCTGACCCGACCTTGTCCAAAGATTGGAACTCCAGGTGCCGGAATACACATCGACCGACAGCGTGCCCATCGTGGAGCCGTACATGTGATAAGCAAATGAAAGCTCCGGACTGAGAATGCCCGTAAAGTTGAAGGATTTCTGCAGCAGCGCGGTTTTGTACGGATTGTTTGCATAGGACGCTTCAGTGTACCGATAATACTCGCCAGCCGCCGCGCCGGACGGGCCTGTGCCGGAAGAGGGGGTTTCTCCGCTGTTTTTAGTCCACGAGAACTCGCTGCCGGACGGTGTTACCCAGTCATCCAGCTCCAACAACTGGTCGAGATAAACATACGGACGGTGTACCTCCAATTGAACGTTGATCACCTGCGGCGAATTGAGCGCATCGGGCGAAGAGATTGTCAGGTGTCCAGTGTATGACCCTTCCGCGAGAGCGGCGCTATTCACACTCACGGTGATGGTATTTGTCTCGCCGCTGCTGGCTCCATTGGTCGGGCTGGCGGTTAACCATCCCGCATCTGAAGTAATGGTATAGTTCATGGACAAACCATGTGCAGAACTTGCAATTCCCAGCACCTGTGCGGGCGGGTTATTGCTGAGCACAGCACTGAAGCTCATGTTGCCCGGAGAGCAGATCAGAGAGATTTGCTGAACATCCAGCACGACCTCAATCCCCTTCGGAGAATTGGTCGCTTCGGAAGAGGCAACGGTTATTTTCCCTGTATGGATACCGAGAGCAAGCTCCTCGGTATAAAACTGCAACGTCAACGTATCATGCTCTCCGATACTTGTACCGGAGGCGGGCGTTACGGCAAGCCACGGCTGATTCGCCGCAACGGTATAACTCATCAGCGTATTGGTCTCCCCATTCCAGATCTCGATCTGCCGGTTGGCCGGACGCGTTCCGTACAGAACCGGAACAGATACAACATCATGCGATGTTTCAATCAGGGCGGGAAGAGGCTGATATACGTCTACGACCACTGTTATGCCCTGCGGTGAATTGACCGCGTCCGACGAGGTCACGGTCACAGTGCAGGACACGACACCGCCTGCGATCAACGGCGCCTCGGCCAAACCCGCGATCCTCAGTCCGCCGACCGGGAAGATGACGACCGTGACGATCAACTACACGGCCATCGACAACAACGGGAGCGCCACCTGCCACCTCGGCCCGGTGACCTGCAACGAAGCCATCACCTCCGCGGACTGGAGAATCCTCGACACGCACCGCGTGCAGTTGACCGCGACGCGAAAGGGGAATGGGAGTGGGCGCATCTATACGATCCCCATCACCTGCCTCGACCCGTCCGGCAACAGCGCGCGCCGGACGGTGACGGTTATCGTGCCGCGCGGCCTGGGCAAGTAGCGGAGTCGGCTGCCGAAGCGGGAAGGGGCGCGCCTCCGGGCGACCCTAGCCCCGGGCGT
>JALOTS010000347.1 GCA_025457785.1 Pontiellaceae bacterium
CGCTGGATGTTGCGGGTTCGAGTCCCGTCGCTCCCGCCACTCTTTAGATTCTCCGTCCGGAGAATCTATTTTTTTCGCAGTAAAAAAGCAGAACGACTGTTCCGCCGTCGCCGGTGGCTATGGCGGACAGGCCCGGTCGTTTCTCCGCCTCGGCGGATCTGCCGGAGACAGAAAGCAGGCGCCTGATGATTGTCCGAACGACCGTTTTCCACCAGAAAAGGTTAAAAAACAGGACTGTCATTCTCCGTGATTTCCGCTAGCCGAATCAACGCGGCTTGCGATTAATACGACCACGCATTTTCCTCAATAAATCCATTTCTTCTGGCGGAATCACTTCCACCGCCTCGCCAAGAAAAAGTTTTTGATACCCTGAGCATCATTCCTACGGCCCGTAACTTATCGTTAACGGGGGCGAATCCGGTCGTTTCAGATGTGAAGATGGCGTGTTTCAAGAAGCGGCTGTGTTGGTCTGCCGCAGGGCTTCGTAGAGGACAATCGAGGCGGCGTTGGCGAGGTTGAGCGAGCGGACGTGTTCGAGCTGCATCGGGATGTTGTACACGTCGTCCGGATGCGCTGCGAGCAGCTCCAGCGGCAGACCGTTGCTCTCGCTGCCGAAGATCAGGCAGTCGCCGGGACGGTAACCGGCTTCGGTGTAGCTTTTTTCCCCGCACGTACTGAAATAAAGCATTTTTGATTGCCGAATGCCGAATTCCGATTGGTGAAAGGCAGTGAGCGAGGCGTGGCGATGGATTTCGACGGAATCCCAGTAATCGAGCCCGGCGCGCTTGACCTCGCGGTCGGTCAGCCGGAACCCCAGCGGTTCAATCAGATGAAGTACGGTGCCGGTCGCGGCGCACAGCCGGGCGATATTTCCGGTGTTCTGCGGAATTTCCGGCTCCACCAGAACCAGATTAAACGGCGGGTCGGGCCAGTTAAACGGAAGCGGAGTTCTTGGACGAGTCATAAAATTGCCTTGGTTCATTCGGAGAGGTCTGTGAAAGTCATCCTAAAATCCATCATCTTTCCGGTAAAAACGACACAAAATTTCTGATTATCGGCCCGTTTTGTTTCGTGCTTCGTGCTTTTGATTCTGTATGTTCCTCCCATGCGTGCATTGCTTGAACAGTTCCTTGATTATATTTCCCTCGAAAGGGGGCTCAGTCCGAATACACGTGCGGCCTATGCGGATGATATCGGACGGTTTCTCGACTGGCTGGCGGAGAAGGGTGTCCGGTCAATGAATGATGTGACGCGCAGACAGATTCTCGATCATCTGATGGCGGAGAAGGCCCGCGGGCTGGCGGCGAATTCGCTGTCGCGCCACCTCGTTTCACTCAAGGTTTTTTCCCGCTATCTCGTGCAGGAAGGACTGCTCAGCATTAACGTTGCCGAATCCATGGATTCGCCCAAGGTTTGGAAAATGCTTCCGAGTGTGTTGACCCCCAGAGAGGTTGACCGTCTGTTCGCCGCGCCCGATTTGAAAACTCCGCTGGGCCTGCGATTTTCTGCGCTGTGTCGGTAAAGGGCGTAAAGAGCGCGTTGTGCCGGTCGGAAGTTCGGCCGTTGAAAAAGTGAAACAGTATATTCAAACGGTCCGCCCGCAGTTCACCCCCGGCCCGCACGAACAGACGGTGTTTTTAAGCAGCCGTCATCAGCCGATGTCGCGTAAAACCATCTGGGACATGATCAAAAAATGCGCGCGGAACGCGGGCATTACCAAAACCATCTATCCGCACACGCTCCGGCACTCGTTCGCCAGCCATTTGCTGGCGAACGGCGCGCCGCTGCGTATTATTCAGGAAATGCTGGGTCACGCCGACATTGCCACCACCCAGATTTACACCCACGTTGATCCCGACCGCCTTAAAGGCGTTCACCGCCAGTTTCATCCGCGGGCGTAACAGCACAGTGTACACATCTGTATATTTTTTGATCAGATCATCAGACGCCCGCCGGACGGAGCCGACGGGATGCGGATTGAAGAACGTATTCGCTTTGTCGCCGGTCTGCGCGATGGTTTTTATGAACTCAACAGCGGCGACGGCATTGCGCCCTGTGTGGGTTAAAGGGAAGTTCGCGGAATGGCTTTCTAAATAATCCGGTTACCCTCCGTCCAGATTTGCGGGATTACATATCTCTCGACAGCCCGGATACTGCCAGACGTTTTGTTTCATCGTTTTTTGATGCCGTTGAGCATCTGGCTGGGTTCCCGCTCAGCGGACGAATTGGTTCAGAACTGTTCAGAGACGGTCCGCCCCGGTGGATGTGCGTGAAAAATTGTTCTGGCCGATGCACAGCAGTCTTCAGTCCTGACCGCAGATTAACCGGCGCAGCAACGCCGCAACCAAGAATTTTATCCGCAGATCAATGCAGATTTTCGCAGACGGGCTTTAGAAAGATCCGGCGAGGAAGATCTGTGTCAATTTGCGGACAACTTTTTTCTCAAAGCCCCGAGAGAGACCGCGTTTCATTTGCCGCGAGATCCAGAGTTACCGTTTTTTCGCCATACCGAAGGACGGGAGATGCGGAGTGAGCTGTGTTCAGGTTTCTAATACGGACTTCGGAAAGCTGTCCATTTTCCCAGGAAATCGCCACCTCATAGCCTCTGCGGGCCCGCAACCCTGTCACCGATCCGGCCGGCCAGGCTTGCGGCAGAGCCGGCAGCAAGTGGATTTCTCCAAGGTGGCTTTGCAGCAGCATCTCGACTATACCGGCAGTGAATCCGAAGTTTCCATCAATCTGGAACGGATCGACGTCTGATAGATGATAAGGGTGCGAGGCGAACAGGTTGGGATAAAGACCGATACGTTCCTTTTTGTCCCGGCGGTCATCCATGGGGCTGATGAGGGATTTAATCAAAGTGAAAGCGTGTTCTCCGTTCAGAAACCGTGCCCACAAATTGATTTTCCAGCTCATCGACCAGCCCTGCGCCGAATCACCGCGATACAAAAGAGATTGGCGGGCGGCTGCAAAAAGCTTTTCGTCCTGCCAGGTGATATCCCGCCCCGGATAAACGCCCCAGAGATGAGAAACATGCCGGTGCCGGTCTTTTGGATCGTCGATATCTTCCATCCATTCCTGAAGCTG
>JALOTS010000141.1 GCA_025457785.1 Pontiellaceae bacterium
CCGGTTAAGCAGCCCGGCGAGACGGGCCGGCTCCAGACTTTCTGAAATGGTTGTAAATCCGGCCACATCCGAAAAAAACACCGTGGCATCGGCTTTCGCGCCGGAAAGAGAAAAACTGCCGGGATTTTGTTCAAGATAATTCAGAACGCTCGGCGAAACCATCGTGCCGAACATCTTGCGCACTTTTTTCCGCTCGCGCTCCTCCTGCCAGTATTTGACGGCGGTAACCCCGATGAAAACGATTCCCCACACGGCAATCGTTTCAACCGGAGGCACAACCAACTGCTTTGTCCGCAGGAAAAAACAGCTCGCGCCCAGCAGAACGGCATCGGCAGACAGCATAACAAGAAGCGAAAGCAGCGCGGGCGTGTACACCACCAGCAGGGTGACAACGAGTCCGCCGGTCAGCATGGCCCACAGACAGACATAGGGCATCCAGCGCGGCTCGCTGAGCATGTCGCCCGCCAGCATGTTATCCACCGCCGTCGCATGCACCTCCGCGCCGGGGAAATCAGCCGCCAGAGGAGTGGAGACCTGATCCTGCAATCCGGCCGCCGAAGTTCCGACCAAAACAATTTTATCCCGCAGTGCGCTGTCCGGCAGGTCTCCCCTCAGAACATCCGCCGCCGAATAACTCGCGAAACGGGTTGATCGGTAATTAATCCTGAGCCGGCCGTGACCGTCGGTCGGGATGTTCCGGTTGAGAATCTGAATTTCCCGCACCCCTTCAATACCGGAGGTATCATAAATAATACCCGCCTTTTCAGCGCCGGTGAAAAGGCGGATCGCTTCGAGCGAAAGGGCGGGGTAAATGCGGCCCGGCCCATAGGCGAAAACAAGCGGCGTGCTGCGGACGATGCCGTCACGGTCCGGCAGGGTGTTGATAAAGGCAATACCGGCGGCGGCCTCCGCCAGTTCCGGAACCGGCTGAAGCGAACCGCCCGCCTGCGGAAGCCAGGCGCGCACCGGCTTTCCTTTTTCAAAAAACCGCCCCCGGTAAGGCCCGGTCTCCCTCTCCGGAAGTTCCGTCAGCGGAGCCTCCGCGATTTCCATAAAACATCCAAGCACAGACGCGCCCTGAGCAAGCCCGCCGGCAAACACCGAATCAAAGTTCCAGAGATTGGAAGACAGTCCGCTGATCTGCACCTCGGCGCCGAATTCATTTTTCCATTGTCTGGAAAGTTCAACGGGCGACGTGCGGTCGGGTTCAATAAAGATGACATCGAAAACAACCGCCGCCGCGCCGTTTTTCCAAAGGCTGGACATCAAGGTTCCCATACGGGTGCGCGGCCACGGCCACTGTCCGTATTGAACAAGTGATTCGTCATTGATATCCACAAGAACCACCCGGTCCGTCTGAACCGGGCGGGCGTTGTATTCCAGAAAGATGTCGAATGCACGGCGGCAGAGCCCCGCTAAAAAAGGCGGCTCGTAACGATAACCGACGGCCCCCGCGAGAAGCAGGAGAAATCCCGTCATCAGCGGAATCCGTTTTTTCATCGCGGTCGCCGATCAGACCCCTGTGGCAGGCAGATCCTTATCACCGGGAGCAACCCATTGCTTGATCGAGTCATAGGAGCGGCCCTGACCGTTCCATCCTCCTCCGGCACCAACCCCTGTTTTCTGACTGCCGGAACCCTGTGAAGCCGTTTCCCGATAAAGCTGATCTATTTGCCCGGAATCCAGCTCGGTTATCCGGAGAGATCCGCCGCCGCCCACCGTTACAACGCAAGGTCTGTCAAACATCTGCCCCTGCGGATTTTCAGGAGTTCCGATAACGATCTGCCGTCCGGGAGCATTCGTGATAATTAAAATTTTATCTTCACCTCCGCCGGTGAAAAACCCGAGTTCGCACCCGCGGATTCCAATGGTGGACCGTGACGTTTTCACCGTAAATCCATCCTGATTAACCAGCGGAATCTTTCCGGTTATCGTACGGAAAATTCCCCGTTTCAATTTCGCGCCGAATTTGTTTTCATCTTTTTTCCCGGGATTATAAACATATTGATCCACCGTCATCTCGCTGTTTTCGCCCTGCGAAAACCGCGTGTCGTCCCGGAACAGAATCTCCACTTTTGATTTGACCCCGGTGGTTATGATATCGTTCAGAAAAATCTTTGCCCGGAGTTCCAGCACACGGGCGGTTCCGTTGGTGTCCGTCGCAACCGCCGCACCCTCCAGACTCAAAACCAGACCGATGGACTCATCAGCCCGGACCGAAGCGCACCATAACAGACTCCCGACAAAAACCGGCATGAACATGAGTCTTTTCATAATCATTTCCTTCCTGTTGACATTTAACCTTGCCTTTGCTTTTCCTAGTATTTAAGAAATCAAAACTCAAGGAAATACTCATTTTCTATTGTCCGCAAAACGGCGCGGCCCGATCCCGCACCAGGCCGCAAACCGGAAATCATCCTTCTCTTTTCTTCCGGAGTCTGGAAGACTGCACAAATGCACTATACAGGAAACACCGACCAAAGCAGCGCCCGTTACTGGAACGATCTCGCGAAGCTTTATCAAAAAGAAACGCGGATTTCCACCTCCGACTTTCACTACGGCCCGCTCCTTCCCGGCGACTCAAAACTGAAACTTCTTCCGGCCATTGGAACCCCTTTCCAATGTCTGGAAATCGGCTGCGGCGCAGGACAGAACTCCATCTTTTTAGCCAAACAGGGGGCGCAATGCATCGCCACCGACATCTCGGAAAAACAACTGGCGCATGGGCGGAAACTGGCCGCCGCCGAAAACGTAACTGTGAATTTCCGGTGCATCTCTATGGACTCACTGCGTGAGGGCTTACTGCGTGAGGGCTTACTGCCCGATCACGCCTTTGATCTTATCCATTCCACCTATGCCCTGCCCTTTTCCGCCGACCCGCAGAAAGTAATTGCCGATGCCGCTGCGGTACTTAAGCCCGGCGGGACATTTTTGCTGACAACCGGACATCCGCTCTATACCGGCGAATGGCTCGACATCGGCGATGGCGAGGAAGGGCTCTTCCTGCCGGACTATTTCCGGCCTGAACCCGATGTGCGGATATCGCCCGACGGTCAAACCCTGAGCGCGGCGCAAACCTGGCCGGCTTCGACGATTGCGGAATGGCTTCATTCCGCCGGATTGCTGATCGAACGCTTTTTGGAACCTGAGCCGATGCCGATTCCCGATATGAGCGAAGCGGAAGTCCGCGCCGCCGTGCCCTATGAAAGCAACGGCTGGCGCGAACTCTATCCCCAACTGACCCGCGCCCCCATCGTCATGCTCTTTAAAGCCGTTCATCAGAATTTTTGAAGAAGCAACGCGCATCAAATGAAAAACGGCCCGATTCGCAAGGGCTGGAAAATGGATGCTGGCAATTTGTCCGGCTTGTTTATAGACTCCGGGTTGTATGAATGTGCGCATTTTAGTGTATCGGACGCTGGTTCTTTGCCTGTTGCTGCCGTTATGCTGCGCGGCCGTCCGGCCTTATGTGCCGAAGATCGCGGATCCTGTTCCGGAGCCGTGGCGCTGGCGGCAGGAAGAAGAACTGGCCGGTATGGGGGTTCTTTGTATGGATGAGGCGGAGGACGGATCACTCTGGCTTGGGTGTGTCGGCAGTATCGCCCGCTATGACGGATCCGCGTTGACAAAGATTCCGTTTGATGAAGAGCTGCTGTCGAAGATTACCCATTCAAGTTCCCGGGAGGTGCCATGGGCGAAATCGCTGCTGACATTGAAAAACAACCGGCTGCTTGTGCTGATTGGCGAGAGTCTTGTTTTGCGGGCCGAAGGCAGGTGGCGCATTGTGATACAGGATGCCGGAAGGTCAACGTTTGAGTCTCAGTTGCTTCAGGGGAAGGATGGCTCGATCTGGCTGCTTGTGCCGGGCGTTCTATGGCGTATTGATGCCGATCTGACCGCAGTTTCTATCGTGCGGAAGGAGCCGGAATCCGGTTTCCCGAAATCATGCTGTCTGGATGCCGCAGGAAATCTGTGGGTGGTTGAACAGGCTCAAAGCGGGCTTTTTCAACTGGTGCAGATTCCGCTCGCTGCCGGTCTGCCGGCAGGCCGGGAACGGGTGTTTCCGATTCCTTTCGGCCAGCCCTCTCCGGATATCCAGATTGCGTCCGGCGACGACGGATTGATTTGGTATGTTGATGCACTGCAAAGTTCAGGTCTTGAAGCGTTCGACCCGGTTCGTGAAAGCTGGGTGTCTCCTGCGTCAACCATTGATATGCGACGGTTCTTCTCTGTGTTGAAAAGCCGGGACGGGTCGATTTGGTGCGGCGGAACGGGAAGTCTTTTGCATTATTCACGGGAGACCGGGAGCCGGGGGTACGAACATCCCGACATCCAGCTTCCCCGGGTTGCGTTGAACCTGTTTGAAACGAGAGACGGCCGGCTGTGGGTGATTGGACGCGGCGGCTATGTGTACTCGATGGATACGGAGTTTCGCGAGTGGGTGACGTACGAAGATCTCGGCTTTGAATGCGAGACAGCCAAGGGCGTTCTGTGGTTTACATCAGGCAAAACAAAGGATGTTGTTTCCTTCGACCCCGGATCCGGCACGTGGCTGAAATATGGAACGGAAGACGGGCTCATTGACCGGCCGTATGCGCTGTTTTATTCCAGCCATGGACTGGTCTGGGCGGCCGGATCGCACCAGCGCAGTGCGGCGATTGCGGTGTTTGACGGAGTCCGCTGGGAACGTCAACTGCAACCCGAATTTGCGAGCTATATTAATTCTAAATCAGCGTTTGAAGCATCGGATGGAACGGTTTGGTTCGGGGCCGGCGGTTCTGTCCGTAAAGATGTTCAGGGCGCCGGGGGAGCATTGCAGTATCAGGTGCAGGACGATGGCGCCGTTCGGCTGTTAAAGCACCATGCTCCGCCGATTCTTCCTTATTACGTAACATCAATGGCCGAAACTCCGGATCAGCAGCTTTGGATTGGATCAACGATCATTCACCGGTATGACGGCACAAACCGGGCGGTGCCCGATCCGTTTCTTCAGGGCGAAAATACGGTTCAAATGGTGCTGGATCAAAATCAGACGCTGTGGGCCGCGAAGGAGCATGTCGGGATCGGCCGGAGAGTGCAGAACGGCTGGACGGTGTATGGAACCGGCGAGGGGCTGCCCAGCCTGCTGATCAATGATCTTTGTCTGCTGAGGGACGGGTCTCTTCTGGCCAGTTCGGATCAGGGGGTCAGCCGGTTCGACGGGAAGACCTGGACGCCGCACGCATATCCGAAATGGTTCGGAATGATTCATCCGCTGAGCGGAGTGAAGGAATCGTCGGATGGATCAATCTGGCTGAATTACTCCTATAACGAGATGTGGATGTTCAATCATGTCGGGGGGGAGGAGCGATCCAAGTATGCCGTGAGACACCGGCCGGAGACCAACCCTCCGGAGACCTGGATTGTTGAATGCCTGAAACGGGTGTCGCAGCCGGGGAACACCTATGTTTCCTGGCAGGGGAGAGATCTCTGGAGCCGAACTCCGGTTGAAGAGCTGCAGTATTCCTGGCGGCTGGACGGGGGAGAGTGGTCCGCCTTTTCACGCGAGACCGGTAAAACCTTTTTAAAATTAGACAGCGGACAGCATGTTATGGAAGTACGCGCCCGCGATCGTGCCTTTAATATTGATCCCTCGCCTGCCCGTGTCGAGTTCACCGTTATTCCTCCAATCTGGAGACAGGCCTGGTTTGTTTTGCTGATTTCCGGTTTAACGGGTTTGATCATTTTTTTGGTCTGGATTCTGATTCGAAACCGCGAACGGTATCTGATCAATCAGCAGGCGGAACGCGAAGCCGTGCTGGTGAAGCAGCAGGAGGAGAAAGAGCGGCATCTGAAGGAGATGGATCGGCTCAAGACGGGGTTTTTTACCAATATTTCCCATGAGTTGCGTACACCGATGACGGTGGTTTCAGGACGGTTGCAGACGATTTTTAATTCGGAAATAGACGATAAAACGAAAAATGCTCTTTCGATCGTGTTGCGTAATGTGCAGCGGGTAACAACGTTGATCACCCAGCTTCTCGACTTTCGGAAGATCCAGGAAGGAAAAATCCGGATTGAACCGACGCATGGCGATGTGATTCCGCCTCTTCGTGAATGGGTGGCATCGTTACAAGTGCTGGCGGAACAGGCGAACGTTTCGCTTTCACTGGAGTGTGCCGATGAATGCCGGGGATGGTTCGATTTTGATAAACTCCAAAAGATCTGCACCAAT
>JALOTS010000142.1 GCA_025457785.1 Pontiellaceae bacterium
TTATCATATCAGATGTGTTGATGGCGGTGTTGTTTGGTATTTCGTTGTGCGGGGAGCTGAAGACTCGTTTAGAAAACTCTATTTTTGCGGTGGTTTTGCTGACTGCTTAGTCCGCCCTTGAAAATCAAATTGAGGGTCTGAAAACCGGAGCCGATGATTACATTACAAAACCGTTTCATATGGAGCTTCTGCGGATTCGCATTGCCAACCTGCTGGAATCCAGACGCCTGCTGCGGGAACAGTTCTGCCGGGAATATACGGTGCTCACACCAAAAATCCCTGAAAATACTCCCGACAGGGAGTTTTTGGAAAAACTGACGCGTATTCTGGAGGAAAATTATTCGGATTGCGGTTTTAAACCGGAAGATTTTTCCGCAGCAATGAACATGAGTCAAAGCACGCTTCAGCGGAAACTCAAGGCGGTGATGGATCGGACTCCGATGGGCTTTATCAATGAATTCCGCATGATGCAGGCGGCGGAGATGCTTGTTAAAACAACCTCCACGGTTGCTGAAATTTCGTTTTTGGCAGGATGCGACGAGCCGACTCATTTTGCCCGGATGTTTAAAAAGCATTATCACATGAGCCCGTCTGAATATCGTTCGAAGCACCGGCAGGAGAAGAATTTCCAATAAAAACAGAAGAGAACCTGCCGCTTTATTATGGATTGCCCAGAGGAACCTCTCCGAAAACCCTATCCTGTTGATCCTGTTATCCTGTCAAAGGAAACCCGTTGTTCTTCCCGCCGTTGCTTCTGGTGCCACAGAAATTTGCATAGACTCTTTTTTTAGTCACAAGTCATTTTTATCCGTTTTGACGCTGTCCGGTCATGATTTGACCGCCGGTGGTTTGGTGCTTCTGCCGGTGATCAGGTAATATCCGTGTAACAAAAGGCCGGCTTTTCCCGGTCATGCTCAGGTGAGCAAGGGAGAAATCGGCGGATAAGGTGGAAAAGGAGAATACGGCAATGAAAAAATTAATATTGAGACGGCGTGAACTGGTTGTTGCTCTTTTGAGCGCGACCCTTGCAGGCCAGACCTTCTCTCAGGTAATCGCCAACACCACGCTGGATAAAAAGGTTATTGTCGGATACCAGGGCTGGTTCGGCTGTGCGGGTGACGGCTCCGCCGCCAACAACTGGAACCACTGGCAGATTAATAAACCCGACGGACGCAAGATTCCTGCTATCGATATCTGGCCGAAAATGGGCGACTATACGGAGACGTACAATAACGGCTGGACGCTTCGCAGCGGCTCAGCAGCAAAAGTGTTCTCTGCCTATGACTTGTCCACAGTGAACGTTCATTTTAAGTGGATGCAGGGGTTCGGCATTCATGGAGCCTTTGTCGGGCGTCAAACAAAAACCATTGCGGATGGCGGTAATGGAAAGGCCTTCCGGGATCAGGTGCTGCGCAATGTTGCTTCAGCCTGTGTGACGTATGGACGGGTGTTTTACATCAACTACGACATCTCGGAAGAGGAAAACAATCTTTCCGGTTCCAATATAAACGGCAACGTGTTTGACCGGATTAAAGCTGATGCCGATTACTGGTTCGGCAGCAGCGGGTTCACCGCCACTCAGAAGGGTCGCTATGTCACCATCAGCAACAAGCCGGTTATCCGGATTTTCGGCGTCGGCTCTCCCCGCAACAAACGCACGGACGGTGTCTGGATATTCAGCGCAGACCAGGCGAGATCCAAACTCGATACCCTGAACAACAGCTATACGGTCATTCTGGGTGTAAATAAAAGCTGGCGTACACTGGACAACACCAATATCCGCAGTGACTGGAGAGACACTCAGGCGCATAAGGATGCCGCCATGCTGGTGTGGAAACAGGCTCAATACATGCAGGGCTGGACTGTAAACGCCTTTACGGACACCTCCGGTGCCGATAGCTATTACCGAAATGTTCTCACGGCTGATATTAACTGGGGAAAGGCGCAAAGTCCTGTGGTTAATGTCATTCCGGTAATTTGGCCCGGATTCTCCTGGCGCAACAAACAGGACGGTTCCGTGGGTTACAACACCGTTCCGCGCGGCAACGGCGATTTTTACTGGAATAACGGGTACGAAGCGATCAAAGCCTTGATAGACAGAGCTGCACCGGTGAAAAGCATTACGGTGGCTATGTTTGACGAAATTGATGAAGGCACAGCGATTATGAAAGTGGAATGCGTGCTGAACAATACGCCGACCACAACGTCCTTCAGCAAGCTTGCCGACGGAAGTTCGGCGGCATTTATCACAAACGTCGGCGGCAGCAACAACCAACCGGACTATTTTCTCTGGCTGACACAGCAGCTCAAGGATGACCTGGCCGGATTAGCTCCCAGTGCGACGCGGCCCGTCCGCTGACATCAGAATTCATAAAAAAAGACGGCTGTTCCGCCCCGGACAACCGTCTTTTATTTTTGCAAATTCAGCCTGTTTCTCAGCCTGGCGATGACAGAAGAAAATTCATGTGTACGTTAACGTTAAAGAAAGGGCGATAAAGCGAACACATCGGAAAGACCGGTATTCGGAACAAAACCGATCGTTATTTCCGTTGTAGAAGCATTCTCGACCACATCAAAGGTGATGCCGGACAGCCTGTAGCCGTCACGCGGATCCCCCAGATCGGCGTTTGTAAACATCAGGGTTTCGTTGTTTCCGATCATAAAGCCCATGCCCGACACATCCCATGTGCCGCACTTCGCCGTTAAGGTGTTGGTCGCAGAGCCGAACGGTCCGGTCAGCAGCATTTGAACCGTAGGATCAAACCATCCGTTCCATGCTACCGAACGGAACTCCAGTTTACCGGTGGTTATAAATGCGGTTACCGCAACAGAGTCAATGCCATCAATAAGCCCCGGGTTCAGACCGCACACCCCTAAACCGCCGCCCTGTTTGGTTGATAGATACAGTCCGGGTCCTGCCCGGTTTTGGAACATAAGCGAAAATTCCGAGTTGAAGGCACCCTTGCAGCTGATGGTTCCGACCGGTCCGTCCCATGCATCCACAGCATCCCTGATGTGCTGCTGATCGCTGGTGCTTGAGGCATCCATAAAAACGCTGCCTGCGGAGTCAACATTGAATTTCAGGGTAAGTGTGCCGAGCGCATTCGTTGTGTTTTCAGACGGGGCGTTGCTGACTGCAAATTTTACTTCGACCTCTGCCGACGCCAGTGACGCAGCCAGCAAAACCATTCCAAAACAATACACCATGAATCGCAACATAACCGGGTCTCCTTACTGTTCGCGGGTTGCGCGGGTTGAAAGCCGACTTCCGCTGCTTTAGTAACACAATGTGTCATTTTTTACAATCGATTAGTTTTTGTTCGAAAAATTCATTGTTTTGACCGCTTTTGATGCCGGTTGGTCATGATTTGACCGCCGGTGGTTAGGTGCCCGAACCGGAAATGGGGTACTGTTTACGAAAAATAAAGCGGGAGTTTTTTTTATTAAATATGATACACTGCACCGGACGGCGGATATCCGATTGAGATCAACGTCCGAGGAGTTTTGAACAACAAAAAGGAGATAAACATGATAAAGAGAATGATTCATTTGAATAGTTTCGTCGCAGTCGCGGCGCTGATGCTGACGATTCAGACACAGGCGGCACTGATTTGCGATCTGGACGCAACCGTTGAGGGAAGTGTTTTAACGGACTCCGGCAACATCGTGTATTACTGGACAGATCAATCCGGATACGGAAACAATGCCGGCGATTCGACGATTATTGGAAGCCCCCTTTTTCCCGGCGCAAGCCTGTCTGCATCGGGACTTGCGGGTGTGGATATGTTAAGCACCAGAGCCGGTTTTAAGCTGTTTACTCCGGCGGAGCAGGACAGTTGGCTCGACTTTAACGGACTTGCGGCGGGAAACAGCGGTTTCGCGGTGTTTGCAGCGTTTAAAGTTGACGGGTTGACGGGAACTGCACGGGATGTGCTGTTCGCCAATAACGGTAACGCCACAGCAGCATCAAGTTTTGGTTTGAAATATGAAAACGGCAAGGTAACGACGTTTATCGGCGGGAAAAGCTACATCAAAGGTGCGACGCTGCTCGCGGCAGGTGATACCGTTGTCGTCGCATTCAATTATGACAAAGCAAACGGCGCCATAGAATTATGGGATTCGAAAAACAGCGCATCGCTAAAAACCAACGGAGTGGCGGCCGCCGATTTCTCATCGACTCAAGGTCTTTGGCTCGGCACCTCCGACAATCCCGCTCAATTCATGAATGGAATGATTGGCGAGGTGCTGGTCTATGATGAGTTCCTTGATGCCGCGACATTTTCAAACAAATGCGCTGAGCTGAAAGAGAAGTGGACGGTTGCCACGCAAATCCTGCCTCCTGCCGGCTTAACCGCTGTGGGCGTTAATACTGCCGTAGTGCTGGACTGGCTCGATGACGGTTCAGGTTTGCTGGACTATTTCACTGTATATAAATCGGAGGTCAGCGGAACAAATCATTATGTGGAACTGACGAATCTTACGGACAGTTCATACTTCGATATGGATGTTATTGCCGGAACAACCTACTACTACGCGGTCACTGCGACAGATACCAATGGCGTTGAATCCGCTTTCAGTGCCGAAGTGAGCGCAGTGCCCATAACAGTTTCCACAAATATGGTTCTGTACCAGCACCTGGATGCATCTCTTCCCGACAGCGTGACAACCGTCTCCGGTGAGGTGACGGGATGGACCGACCAGTCGGGCAAAGGCCACGATGCCATTGACGGTGACGGCGACCCCGTATTGTTTCCGGGAAGCAGCCTCTCAGGTTCGGGACTTGCGGGTGTCGACGTGAGGACAAACCGTGCGTCGCTCGAACTGTTTGATGCGGCCGGAACCGATGCCTTTATGAATTTCAGGGGCGGCGCCGCGACCAACAGCGGGTTCGCCGTGCTGGTGGCATTTAAGGCGGACAGTGTTTTGGGAAATCTTCACAGGGATCTCGTGATCGGGAACTTTGATACGATCGCCAGCGGGTTGCAGTTGCGGTATGACGCAGGTCCTATGGCGGCCCATCTCGGCGGGGTTTCCATTGTAAAAGGTGATGTGTTTCCTGTGGCGGCGGGAGACACGGTTGTTTTTGCGCTGAACTACACCGCATCCAACGGGGAAATGGTTTTCTGGGATTCCAAGAATAACAATGCGAGAACGAACACCACAACGGTCGCCGGGAACTTTACCACAGCCAAAAAGATGCGTCTGGCCGGCAGCGATAATACCGGACAATACATGGACGGCATGATCGGTGAAGTGAAAATCTTTGCATCCAGTCTGAGTCCCGACGACTTCAACGCTCAACGAACCGCTCTGGCCTCCAAGTGGGGCGCGGCGGAAATACCGAAGTACACCCGGTGGGCTTCCGGCTGGGGGGTGAATATCGGCTCTGAAACCAATGACTATGACAGCGATGAATTGAACAACCTCTGTGAGTACGCATTGGGCGGCAACCCGACCAATGGAACGGTTGATCCCGCCGTTCTGCCGGAGCTTATAAAGACAGGGTCGGGATTCGACTATGTCTATGTCCAGCGTAACGATGACCCGGCTCTGGTGTACACGGTGAAGGCCGCAACCAACCTGTTTTCTCCGAGCTGGACCAATATTGCAGGCGGCGTGATTTCAACCAATGCCGGTGCCGGTTCCTTCGATACGGTAACCGACTCATTCCCGATCACGAAAGAAAAACTCTACATCCGTCTGACAATCGAAAAATAAAGGGCATGCAATGAAACGGGGAATCCTGCTGATGATTTGTGCCGCAATCGCAAGCGGGAGTCTGGCTTACACCACCAGTGTGGGACTCGACTTGACCCATGAGGAGGTTGTGACGATGGCCGGATCATCGGCAAGTTTCGGCTGGTCCGGCACGGCGGGCCAGTCTCTGGGCATCGGCTCAGCCGCAACGGTTATAACGATTCCCGATGCCGGAGGGGCCGGCCCTGTGAATGTCGGTGCGGCATCGATCACCCTCGAGTTCGGGAGTCAGTGGATTCTCGACGGAACGAATTATCCGGGGCCGTACACGGTGGGAACCCGCTTTGTGCTGGCCCGCGGCGGTGCATTCAGCGGTTCTGTGCGGGGGGTGCGTTTCCGAAACTTTAGCCTTCCCTCAAATCGTGATCTCCAGCTGTTTGTCAACTCCACGTCGCTCTATTATGAAGTCGTCTC
>JALOTS010000143.1 GCA_025457785.1 Pontiellaceae bacterium
ACCTCCGTTCTGCTCATGTAAAAAGCACTGACATAAACCGAATGGACCGGATCTTCGTCGATATGTCCTTCAATAAAACTATCACCCATGCTGAAACTTCCGGCGGGAATCAGAACCATGCCGTCAGGAGTATTTCGGTCGAAAACCTTCAACGACCCGCGCAAATCATCACCGGGAATTTCCGTGTACCGGCGCCACCCGTCCGGATCGGTCAAATCCTCTGAAACTTCCACAGTCACTGCCGCCCCGGCGCTCTGGCCCTCCCAGGTCATAACGCCATCGGTAAAATTTGTGATGGTGATCTGGTTGGTTGCAAGAATCCTGAAAAACCGGGCTGAAGATTCCTGAGCAAACAATCCCCCCGCCGTCACCATGAACATCCCGCCGGCAAACATCATGAAAAAGTTATTCGCCCTCATCAAAGTCCTTCCATTCCTGTCGTCAACGCCCCGAAACCGCAGCGAATTTATCCCTTTCCACAGCCGGCAGAAAGTTTTTTATTCCGGAAGTTGAAAGTTTTTACCCTTCGCCGTCTGCGCTTCAGTGTGCCTCTTCAAAAGCCGGACTGCGAATTTTTCACAGGCAATGCCCGTATATAAAGATCTTCTCCGCATCGTTCCACGGTTTGAAAATTCAGACGAGGCATGCCGGCCAGCGGCCAGCCTTTTTTTCCAACCATTGGAATCCCGTCGCCGCCAAGCAGCGATGGCGCGACAAAAAACGCAAACTCATCGACCAGCCCGGCCCGGATCAGCGATCCGGCCAGCTCGCCGCCCCCTTCGCACAGCACATGCATCACGTCGCGTTTTGCTAGGTCGCGCAGAATTTTCTTCAACGACCCGCTTCTCACCAGCGTTCGCTCTGCCGCCCCGTCCGTCAGCACCCCGGCATTGGCCGGCAGCGTTGAACCGACTACAACGCGCCAGGGCAGCCGGCCTTTCGCCGGGCGCGGCAGCAGCGACGGATCATCCGCCCGCACCGTTCCTGCGCCGACGAGAATCGCATCGGCGGACCGGCGCAGTTCCTGAACTTTGACACGGGCCTGCGGCCCGGTGATCCATTTGGATTTACCGTCCGCATCCGCAATGCGTCCATCGATTGTAATCGCCAGCTTGAGAGTAATATACGGCATGCCGGTCAAAATCCGTTTGGCGAAGGGAGCAATCAGGGTCTCGGCCTCGGCGCGGCAGACTCCGGTGATCACCTCAACGCCTGCGCGGCGCAGAATTCGAATGCCGCGTCCTGCGTGGGCCGGGTTGGGATCTATGCAGCCGACAACAACCCGTCCGATCTGTTTTTCTAAAATCAGACCGGTGCACGGGGGAGTCCGGCCCTGAGTGGAGCACGGCTCAAGCGTGACATAAAGAGTTGCCGACGTTAGATTGTGTATTGCCGATTGCCGATTGCCGATTGCCGATTTTAAACAATTCACTTCAGCATGCGGACTGCCTGCTTTTTTATGAAAGCCTTCGGCGATAATCTTTCCATCCTGCACCAGCACCGCGCCGACCGGCGGATTGGGGCGCGTCAACCCCTCGCCGCGCCGTGCCAGCGCCAGCGCCCGCTGCATAAATGATTCGTGAAGGTTCATTTTTCGAGGTTCATGGTGCGCAACGGGCGGGTCAGTTCTTTCTGAATCCGGTCGCATTTCATAGGTTGCCACGCGTATGACGGTGCGGTCGAGCACGCCAAGCCGGTCCACATCCCAGTTCTGAGTGTATTTCGAAATAGTCCGGTCGATCTCGCGCCGTTTTTCAATCACGCCGCGCACCACTTCGTTGACATACGTACGGTCGCGTTCCGACGGATTGCGCTCCTCATCATTCCAGAAATCGACCAAAGCCAACTCCGGATCATTCGGATTAAACTCCGTCTGAAACAAAAACTGAACCGCCCACTCACGCGCCTGACGGCGTCCCGTTACCTTTATCATGTCGATCCTTTTATCGTTTTCAAAACCTGGGCGGTCTCAATCGCCGTCTCGGCGGCATACCAGCCGCGACTTGTCCGGCTGCGGGAACAGCGCGCCACCGCCTGCTCCCAGTTGCGTGTGCCGACAATCTCATTAATCACCGGAATGCCATATTCGCACGCAATGTCGAGCAAGGCGATACCGGTTGATCCGCCGATCATCTGCGCATGAGGGGTTTCGCCTTCGACCACCACACCCAGCGCAATCAACGCGTTATATTTTCCGGTTTTCGCCAGCTCATTCACCACCACCGGAATTTCGTAGGCTCCCGGCACGTGAAAGATTTCAACGTCCGGAACCGCCGCGCCGTTTTCTTTCAAACAGTCCACTGCATCGTCCGCGAGTTGCTGTGTCAGCTCCGAATTAAACCGGCTCACCACAACCGCAAACTTCAGCCCGCCTGCGTTCAGGTTTTTTGCTGTTGATATTCCCTTCCCCATCTCTTCCTCTCCGATCCAGCGGAACGCCTGGTTTGTTTCTCAAAATTTTTATCAAAATTTTATCTAAATCCGGCGTACCCGCCGGATTTAGAGCATATGTTTCATTTTATCACGCTTGGTATCCAGATAGCGTGCGTTGTGCGGTGTTGAGGAAAGCACAATCGGCACCCGTTCGACAATCTCAATACCGTATTTATCCAGACCTTCGATTTTGGCCGGATTGTTGGTAATCAGCCGGATTTCCGTCATATTCAAATCCTTCAGAATCTGCGCACCGATTCCGTAGTCACGCAAATCGGGCGCAAATCCGAGCTCAAGATTGGCTTCAACCGTATCCAGCCCCTGATCCTGCAGTTCATAGGCGTGGATTTTTTTTGTCAGCCCGATGCCGCGTCCCTCCTGACGCATATAGACCAATGCACCGTAGCCGTAGCCGCTAATCATCTGCATGGCCTGCTGGAGCTGCGCCCCGCAATCACAGCGTTGCGAACCGAACACATCGCCAGTCAGGCATTCGCTATGCACCCGCACCAACGGACAGGGTTTTTCCGGTGTCGGCTTACCAAGAAACAGCGCCAAATGATCCTTATCATCCACCACTGAACTGTAGATGCGCAGAGTAAAATCTCCGTAATTCGTCGGCATCTTCACCTGCCGTTCCATGTGAACCAGCTTTTCATGAACATAGCGGTATTTGACAATCTCGGCAACCGAGGTGATTTTCAAGCGGTGTTTTTTAGAAAATTCAATCAGCTCGGGCAGGCGCGCCATTTCGCCGTTATCGTTTGTCACCTCGCAAATGACTCCGACAGGCTGAAGGCCGGCCATACGGGTCAGATCAATCGTCGCCTCGGTATGTCCCGCCCGCTCCAGCACTCCGCCCTTCATCGCAATCAGCGGAAAAACATGGCCGGGACAAACCAGCGCTTCGGGGCGGGTCTGCGGATCGACCAGCATGCGAATCGTATGCGCCCGCTCCGCCGCGCTGATGCCGGTGGTGCTGTCAGCGGCATCAATCGACACAGTAAACGCCGTTTTAAACTTATCTCCTTCATGCGAAACATTCATGCGCTTCAGTCCAAGACACGCCGCCCGTTCTGCGGTCAGGGGCACACAGACCAGCCCGCGGGCGCAGGTAATCATAAAATTAATCTGCTCCGGCGTGCAGGATTCGGCGGCGCAAATCACATCGCCTTCATTCTCACGGTTTTCATCGTCGGTAATCAAAACCATCTCCCCTCGCCGGAAAGCGGTCACGACCTCTTCCATCGGGTTAAAAAGCCTCTTATTCATCATTCGCTCCTTCCTGAAACGCAAAAAACCCTGAAAACGCAGGTCTTTCAGGGCGGAAAGGTTTTTGCACCGCTGCTCTTCTTTCATCCAGACTCTACTGTCGGTTGCAGAATCACACTGCATCTGCTTTTCAGCTCGCGGACTGTACCGCCGGTCGGGACTTTCACCCTGCCCTGAAGATGCAAAGGATTATTGTCATTCAGCCTGTCCGTTCAAGCTCTTTCGTCCGCCGCTGAACATTCGTTTTTACCGCTGAAAACTGTGTTCCGATGTTTCTTTAGATTTAAAAAAGCGATATTATGCGCATCAACGCAGGAGGTTTTTCATGACCATGAAGCTGAGTGATTGTCTGATTCGGGAAAATGTTCTTTTTGAAATCGAGGCCTCTACCCGCGATGCGGCGCTGGCGCTGCTCGTCAAACGGCTGGAAGAAACAAAAGACGGATTTAATTCCGCAGCGGTTATTGCCGCATTAAAGCAGCGCGAAGCGGTTCTGCCCACGGTGATTGCTCCCGGCGTGGCGCTGCCTCATGCGCGGCTGGAAACACTGGAGCAGCCGCTGATTGCCATCGCCACAACCCGCAGGGGAATTGTTTTTGATGAGGACAAGGCGCCGGTTCATTTGATCCTGATGGTGCTGACTCCGGAGAACGACCCGAGCGCCTATCTGCGCGTTCTCTCCATGCTCTCCACCGCGCTCAAGGATGTAAAGACAACCGAATTCATTGCCAAGGCCTCCGCAGAAGATGTGTGCGCGCTGTTCAATGCCGGGACAGGCGACCCGGCCCGTGTTCTTCTGGCCTCGGATGTGATGGACACCGCCCCGGTTACACTGCTTGAAAGCGATACATTGAAAAAAGCGATTGAAACCCTGTGTTCCCGCAGAGTGCTCGATATTCCTGTGATTGATGAAGAGGGCGACCTGCGCGGAGTAATCGGCATGGAGGATCTGCTGCGGCAAAGTCTGCCGCAACATCTGCTCTGGATGGAAAATCTGGCACCGATTCTGCACTTTGAGCCGTTTGCCGAAATGATCAAAAAAGACAGGGAAACGAAACTGGCCGATGTTTTGCATGAAGACTATATCTCGGTGACATCTGACACACCGGCCGTGCAGCTTGCCAAAATTTTTCTGATGAAACCGGTCCGGCAGATCCAGGTGCTGGAGGGTCGCCGGCTGGCCGGGGTGGTCAGTCTGGGCGGATTTTCAACGAAACTGTTCTGGGCTTAAATTCGTCACGGACGGATTTAAGGTTTAAAAGGAGCCATTTATGTACGAAGGGAATGAACAAGAGGCCGCCGTCACCCGGAAGCAACTGACCGGGCGAATGGCACTGCTGCTTTCGATCAGCGCGGGAGCCGGATTGGCCGGTGCGTTTTTTTTCGGACTGAATGAACGGCAGGCGGTGTCAACGTCTGTTTTCCTGGCCATTATTCTCGGAACCCTTTTTTTCTGGAACTTCCGGCTCGCCATCGCCTTTCTGGGGGTCAGCGTGCTGATTTTCACCAAATCTCTCGACATGGATCACTTTGTCAAAGAAGCCTCCCTGCCGGTGATTCTGTTTCTGGCGGGAATGATGATCATTGTCGGAGCCCTGCGCGATCTGGGCTTTTTCACCTGGATTGTGCAAAGCATCATTTCCATTCCGAAGATTACCGGACGAAAATTTGTTGCGGTAACGGCCGTCGCCTCCGCGCTGCTGGCCTGTGCGGTGGACGAAGTTACGTCGATTATTTTTATCTCCACGCTGGTCTTTCAGGTCTGCAACCGGCTGAAGCTGAATCCTGCGCCCTACATCATCATCTGTGTTCTATGCACCAACATCGGCAGCGCGGGCACCATGATGGGAAACCCCGTCGGCATTTTTATCGGCACCAAAGCGCATTTGAGTTTTTCTGATTTCATCATCTGGGCGTTTCCGGTCATGGCGCTGGCGATGGGATCCTGCGTTGCAGTTACCATGTATTGGTATCGCAAAGATCTGGATGAGTTTGATGCCCGGCTCAAAGAGCGGATGAACCGTGACCTCAGTCTGGTTCCGATGGTGAAGGTTCCCTATGGAAAAGGGCTGGCGGTACTGCTTCTCACGCTCGTTTTTATTGCGCTGCATCACACGCTTGAAGAGTGGCTGAAACTCGATCCCAACAGTATTCTTCTGATCGCGCCGCTCACGGTTGCCGGTATCGTCATGATTTTTAAACGCGACCGGGCCCGGCATTACGTTGAATCGGAAATCGACTGGTGGACACTGCTTTTTTTCATGCTGCTGTTTGCGGTCGCCGGAACACTGGCCTATACCGGAGTCACCCGTCTGATGGCCGGAAGCTTCACCGCGCATTTCGGCACCAACCTGAACGTTCTCATCCCGGTTATTATGGCCGCCACTGCAATCGGCTCCGCGTTTGTTGACAATGTTATTTTTGTCGCCGCCTTTGCGCCGGTTATTGAAGCGCTCGGCGAAAGCGTCAAAGTCATGCCGCTCTGGTGGGCTCTTTTATTCGGCGCCTGCTTCGGCGGAAACATCACCTTGATCGGCAGCACGGCCAATATCGTTGCGCTGGGAATGCTGGAGAAGAACTTCAAACTGCACGTCAGCTTTTTCCAATGGCTGAAAATCGGCGCCCTCTCTTCCGTAATCGCCTGCCTCATCGCCTGGGGAATGCTGGCGCTTCTCGCGCCGCTGATGCCGTAACACTGCATTTCCAGCCGTTGGAAACGCGGCAGAATGCCGCGTTTGTTTTGGACAAACGTCCAGCCCCCTTCCGATTCAGGGTGCCGGACAGGCAGGTTCCCTGACCGGAAGAAAAACCCGGGGCTATTTGTCATTATCAACGCTGGAATAAACGACCTGACGGGTCTGTTCGTTGGTGATGGTGAAGGCTTCGACATGCATGTGCGGATCCGACACAAACGTGAGATGGCCCTGGAACTTTTTCTCCATGTCCACCAGTGTTTTTTCATCTTCATGACGCAGGCGCTCCAGCACGGTCGGATTAACGGTAACCTTCATCGAATGATTTCCCTTGCGGTCTTTTCGCAACGCGGCGGAAAGGCGGCGCTGGAGTTCGACACTCATAGTCAGCACGGACTTGACACGTCCGCGTCCGCCGCAGTAGTTGCACTCCACATAGGTTGAGGTGTAAACACTTTCTTCAAAACGCTGACGGGTCATTTCAAGCAGCCCAAGCTGTGAAATCGGCAAAACATTTGTACGGGCGCGATCTTCACGCAGAGCGTCTTTAAGCGTTTTATAAACCGCAGCCTGATCGCGCTTGCTCTTCATGTCGATCAGGTCAATGACAACCAGTCCGCCGACATTGCGCAGACGGAGCTGGCGGGCCACTTCTTCCGCCGCCTCAATATTAACGGCCAGAATGGATTCCTCCGCCGTTTTCCCGCCTTTATGACGTCCGGTGTTCACATCAATCGCGATAAGCGCTTCGGTTTCGTCAAAAATCAGATAGGCACCGGACTTAAGCCACACTTTCCGGCGGAAAACCGACTCAATCTGTTTTTCAACTTCGAAATAATCGAACATAGGCTCTTCACCGCCGTAAAGCTGCACCCAGTTGCGCGAGCGGCGGGAATATTTGGCGATCATTTTCCGGATCATTTCGTAAGCTTCGCGGTCATCCACAAAGACGCGGTCAATGTCTTCGGTAAGATAATCGCGCACAACACGTTCAGCGAGATGAGGCTCCTGATAGAGAATACAGGGCGCCGCTTTTTCCCTTATCCCCGAATCAATTTCTTTCCAGATTTCGATCAGAGTGCGGGCATCGCGGGCAAAGCTGGTTTTCCGTGTCCCCGAACCGGCGGTGCGCACGATGATGCCAATGGTTTCCGGAATCGGAAGACGGGCCAGTATTTTTTTAAGCCGGGCGCGTTCTTTGACATCGCCGATTTTCTTGGAAATCCCTTTGAGTCCGGTTCCGGGCATCATCACCAGATAGCGTCCCGGAACACTCAGGTTGGCGG
>JALOTS010000144.1 GCA_025457785.1 Pontiellaceae bacterium
AAAAGAGGGTGACGTTTTCCGCGCCATGATCCGCCGGGCCGCGCTGCCCGCGATGGATTCCTCCTGCGGCAATCTTATCATGGTCACCAGTTTCAACGAATGGTATGAGGACAGCCAGATTGAGGCGACCGCCGGAACGGCTCCGGCGAGCGCCGCCGATGATTCGGAAAGCGGCACGTACTATACCGGCGGCGAAACCTACGTTGACTACGGCTGTCTCTATCTTGATATTCTGAAAGAGGAAACGTCTTTGTTCCAGGGATTGGACGGTTTTTGACCGCGGGGAACGAAGACGCGGAGAATCCGCTAAGGATGAAAACACAAGTACTCTTTTTACAGCTTCCGCTGCCGACGGAATGATTTCCTGAATCCATCTTGCCAATTGCGGGGGGGCCCGCTACCTTGTAGGGCTGATGGGATACGAAGTTTTAGCACGAAAATGGCGTCCGCAGATTTTTGCGGATGTGGTGGGCCAGAATCACGTCACGCAGACGCTGCACAACGCGATTCAAAGCGGACGGCTGGCGCACGCCTATCTGTTTGTCGGGCCGCGCGGCACCGGCAAAACCACAACGGCCCGCATTCTGGCCAAAGCGCTGAATTGTCAGAACCGTCAGGACTGCGAGCCGTGCAACGCCTGCGATTCCTGCAAAGAAATCATGAAAGGCAGCAGTCTCGACGTAATTGAAATCGACGGCGCCTCCAACCGGGGGATCGGTGATGTGCAGGAACTGCGCGACAACGTCCGCTACGCCCCGGTGCGCGGACCGTTCAAAATCTACATCATCGACGAAGTCCACATGCTCACCCGCGAAGCATTTAACGCGATCCTGAAAACGCTCGAAGAGCCGCCGCCGCACGTCAAATTTTTCTTTGCCACCACAGAGCCGCAAAAGGTTCCCACCACTATTTTATCGCGCTGCCAGCGGTTTGACCTGCGACGCATTACAGTCGCAGACATCACTGTGCAGCTTCAAAAAATCGCCGAAGCGGAAGAAATCCGGATCAGCGATGACGCGCTGCTGGCCGTTGCGCGCGGCGCCGAGGGAGGCCTGCGCGATGCCGAAAGCGCACTCGACCAACTGGTCTCCTTCCGGGGAAAAACCATTGAGGAAGCCGATGTTCTTTCCATTTTCGGACTCATCAGCCGCACACAACTGGAAGGACTGACCGATGCAATTCTGGACGGAGACATTCCCTCCATCATCGAAACTGCGGCCGCAATTGATGCCGGCGGAAAGGATATGCAGCGCGTTGTGCTGGAACTGCTTGACCAGTTCCGAAACCTGCTGATTGTTCTGCATGCCGGAAAGAATGCCGCAAATTTTGATCTGCCTGAAACCCAGCTTGAAACCCTGAAAAAACAGGCGGCCAAAAGTTCCGACGGACGGTTGCTGCGCATTATCGAACTGTTAATCGATGCGGACGGACGGATGCGCTACGCCCTGTCCAAACGGACGATGCTTGAAACCGCGCTCATCCGCGCCTCACGCGCCGCCACCGTGGCCACCATTGACGAACTGATGAAACAGATCGCCGAATTGCGGGCCGCGCCCTCCCCGCCTGATACGGCGCAAGACGCTCCTGTGGAATATGATATAAAAAAAAAGTCCACGGGTGATTTAGAGCGGCTTAAAACATCGTGGGTCAGCCTGATTGAACACATTTCGAAAGCCGTGCCGCAGGTCAAACGCTATCTGACCGACACCGTTCCGCTGAGCGTTTCCGAAACGCACGTCACCGTCGGGATTGACCCCGAATTTATAAAGGAACGGGCCAATCTGGAAAATCCGCACACCCTTTTGTTTATTCAGAAAACCATCAGCTCAACGCTGAAACGCCCGGTATCGGTCAGCTTCAGCGCAGTGGCCGGAAAGCCGAAACCCCTGCCGTCCGACAGCCCGCAGCGGGGCGTACCGGATAAACAGAAATATTACAGTAATCCCTCCGTTCGAAGCGTCGTCGAAACCTTCAGCGGAGAAATAATTGATATCAGAGAATAAAAAAACGGATGAATGGAACAGCAGATTATCGGATTGTTTTTTTCAGTAATCCGCCGCTCCACCGGTCCGGCATCCCAAGGAGGTTTATTATGGACATGATAAAAATGATGAAACAGGTCGCTGAAATGAAGAAAATACAAAAAAAGCTGGCCTCGAAAAAAGTGGAATTTGCCGGCGCCGGCGGCGCGGTAAAAATCTCAATAAGCTGTGACATGATGCCGCAACGCATCACCATCGACCCCGAATTGATCCAATCGGGTAACGTGAAGAAAATCGAATCCGCCATTCTGGATGCGGTGAAAGGCGGAATCAGTCTGGCACAGGAAGAAGCCGCCAAAGATATGAAAAGTCTGACCGCCGGAATGGGTCTGCCATTCTAAAACGGAACAGAGGAATGATGAAGTAGTGGAGTAGAAAACATGGAGTAATGGAGTAGTGGAGTAATGGAAAACTAATCGGCTTGCAGTCTCTCCAACATTCCACCCTTCCAATACTCCAGCACTCCAGCACTCCAATACTCCATCTCCCCGCCCCCCTCATGAAACATCTCATTCCATTGGATAATCTGATTGCGGCACTGGAAAAACTTCCGGGCATTGGAAAGCGTTCCGCTGAGCGGATGGCTTTTTCACTGGTTCAGGACCGCAACGGACTGGCCCGAAAACTGGCAGACGCCCTGCTCGCCGCCGACGAGCAGGTTGTCGCCTGTTCGCGATGCGGCGGCATCACGGTGACACAAAAAAACCCCTGTGCGCTTTGCACAGACGGACAACGGACCGACGGATTGCTCTGCGTTGTCGAAGGTCCCGGCGACATCCTGAAGATTGAACACTGCAACGGATTCAGCGGACGTTACCATGTTCTCGGCGGACACCTCTCCCCTGCGCTGGGAAAAGGCGCGGCCGACCTCCGGGTGAATGAACTGCTGGCCCGGCTTACGCCGGAGCATATTCAGGAGGTGATTATCGCGCTCGGCACTGACGTCGAAAGCGAGGCGACCGCGAATTATCTGGCGGAACTCATCGCCGGTCGCGGCGTGAAAGTTTCCCGTCTGGCATTCGGCCTGCCGTCCGGCAGCGCCATTGAATATGCCGACTCCACCACCCTCTCCCGTGCGATTCAGGGGCGGCAGGCGCTGTAAACCGGAGCCGGCGGAATCAAATCCGTTTTCCCAATGGCTGGAAAACCGTTCAGCGGCGGTTGAGGAGCATGCGTCCGCAGAAATTGCAAATCACCAGTTTATCCGGATTCAGCGCATCATTGATAATCTGCGGCGGGAGGCGCATGTGGCAGCCGGAGCAATGGTCGTTTTCAACCTGTACAATCGCAAAATCGCCCTTGTTGAGAAAAAGCCGGGTATATTTGACCAGCAGTGAATGGTTCACCGCAGAAGTGATCCGTTCGCGCTCGGCGGTCATCGCTTCAAGATCTTCCTGAACCTCTTTGAGCCGTTCTTCAAGCATCTCTTTTTCCTCGCCGATGCCGTCCTCTTCTTCTTTAAGTTCGGCTTCACGCTCGGAAATGAGTTTTTTTGAACTCTCAAGCTGTTCCATCAGAACGAGTTCGCGATCTTCGAGTCCGGAAATCACTTTTTCAGCGGCGGCGATTTCATGAAGAAATGCGCGATACTGATCATTTGTCCTGGCCTCCATCTGCTGCTGCTTGTATTTAACGATCTTTTCCCGATGCGTTCCGGCCTCGACTTCCAACTGTTTCAGGTCGGCGGTGAGCTTCTTCAGGGTCTCGCGGGCGGCTTCGAGTCTTTTCTTGGCGCCTTCAAGCTGTTTTTCAATATCGGCTTTCCGAGCGGGAATATCGCGGATTTCGCGTTTCAGTTTGATGATTTTACGGTCTTTTTCCTGCAATACCAGAAGTGCTTCAAGCGGATGCGCCATAACCATGATCTCCCTTTTTGACTCCACAGAACAAAATCGAGCGGGGAGAATACGGCGGAGAACCGGTTTCGACAATAAAGAAAACGGAATATCGAACGAACCGGAAAGATAATTTGAAATAGGAGCGGAATCGAAGGGAATGCCGATTGACACACCTGTGTTGCCGTGTTAAAAGCACCCTTCAATTTCCAGTCAGAAGCGGGTTTTTTAATAACGGAGAGGTTTTATAAATGGCAGCTAAAAAAGTTGTGGAAAAGAAAACGGCGGAGAAAAAAACAAAAAAAGAACCGGCAAAAAAGGCATCGGTCAAAGAAACTCCTGTTAAAAAAGCCGCTGCAAAAGAGGCTTCCGCGAAAAAACAAGCCGCTGCGAGACCCGTAAAACGGGTGATAGAACCGGTTCACAAGCCGGCCGCTCCGGCTCCCGCAGCCCCTGCATCACGAAAGCTGACAGCCAAAGAAATCCGGGAATTCAAGGATCTCCTGCTGGCTCTTCGGGAACGTATTTCCGGCGAATACAGCACGCTGTCCCGCGACAATCTGGAGGCGAACCAGCGCGATGCCTCTTTGTCCGACCAGGGAACCGACACCTTTGACCGCGAAATGGAACTCAACATGATGGGCTCCGAGCAGGAAGTTCTTTTTGAAATCGATGCCGCCTTGCGCCGCATTGAAAAGGGAACCTACGGTATTTGCGAATTGACCGGGATGCCGATAAATTATGAACGCCTCCAGGCGCTTCCTTATGTGCGGTACACCGTGCGCGCGCAGTCGGATCTTGAAAAAGGCCGCGCCCGCTACCGCCCCTTCGGCGGCACCATGCGCAGCTAATTCCGGGAGGAGCCCATGCTGGTACTCATACTGGGCCTGATGATTGTCTGGCTCGACCAGCTCACAAAACTGTGGATACGCGGCTCTTTTGTTTACGGCGGCGAGCCGCAGGCCGTTATTCCCGGGTTTTTTAATCTGGTCTATGTCCGCAATGAAGGTGCCGCATGGGGTATGTTAGGCGGGCAGATGCCTGTCCTGATCCTGCTGTCTGCGGTTGTCTTGACGCTGCTGGCGGTTTATCACCGAAAGATTCTTGAACCCGCACTCGACCACCGTATTGCACTGGGTCTGATGGTAGGCGGAATCTGCGGGAACCTGATCGATCGCGTTCGGGTCGGATGGGTCACCGATTTCCTCGATTTTTATATCGGAACGTATCATTGGCCGTCTTTCAACGTGGCCGATTCGGCTATTTGCATTGCGGTCGGAATTTACATGATTTCTTCGTTCCGGCACACCCGGCACCCGCTGAAAAATCCTCCGGATGAATCCTGACAAACCCAGCGCATTCGTACTTGTCGGGCCGACAGCATCAGGTAAAAGTGCGGTTGCCCAGCGGATTGCCGAACAGACCGGCGCACCCCTCATTTCTGCCGACTCCATGAACATCTATCGCGGCATGGACATCGGCACCGCCAAACCCCCGCCTGCCGAACGCGCCCGCGTGAACACCTACGGCATCGATCTTGCCGCGCCGACGGATTCCTTCAGTGTCGGCAACTGGCTTGCCGCGATCCGCCCGGCTTTCCGGAGTTTGGAATTTCCGATTGTCGCCGGCGGCACCGGATTGTACGTCAAATGTCTGCTGGCCGGTCTCGACGATCTGCCCTCTGCCGATGTCGCTTTGCGTGAACGGACTGAAAAGATTCCGCTGGCAGAGCTGCAGGCCGAAGCGCATCGTCTCGCACCCGAAGCCTATGCCGCGCTTGCCGACAAAGAAAATCCGCGCCGTCTGATCCGTTTATTGGAGTGCGGCAAAAAGGCCCCCTCCCCGCGCAGGTGGAAAACCGAATTGCCGGTCGTGACCGGACTGCATGTTGAACGCGATATCCTGCATAAACGGATCACGGAGCGTGTCGAAAAAATGTATGCGGACGGGTTGCTGGAAGAAGCGCGCGAACTGCTGCGTCTTGAACTTTCTCCGACAGCACAGCACGCTATCGGCTACGCCGAAGCTTTTGCCGTTTTGCGCGGCGGACTGAGCGAAGCCGAAGCAAAAGAAAAAACCATCATCCGCACCCGGCAGCTCTCTAAACGCCAGATGACCTGGTTCCGCCGCCAGCTCCATGTCGAATGGATTGAAACAGCGGAATTTCCTACAGTTGCAAAACTTGCCGAAAAAGTTTTAAATGC
>JALOTS010000348.1 GCA_025457785.1 Pontiellaceae bacterium
GTCCCCCGTGGCGCGGTGATGCAAAAATACAGACAGGCTGGAAGCACTGTCCTACGTTACCGAACAACCGCGCAAAAGTGCCTTAACTAAGTGCCATTCAGGACTGACCCTGTAAACGGATGCTTGAATGCGAGGACTGACCCTGTAAATGAATAATTCAGGCTAGTTTAATTTCGACAAAATCATGAAACTGAAATCAGCAGGAGGAACCATGAGACATAACACGATAGGTATAATGAGCTTAGCCCTTACCACAATGATCGGGATCACTGGATGCGTCTCGACAAAAGAACAAGCAGTGCGCACAACAGAGCAACAAGAAGCAGAGCGACAGATAGAAGAAAAAAAGCTTCAGGAGGAGGCGATGAAGGTGTTTGTGGAAGGATGGCCAAAACTTCAGAAAGGGATGACTGCCGAACAGGTTGAAGAATTACTTGGCCATTGGCACGGTTTAACATTTTTTTTGATTCCACCTAGTGTTGGTTTTCCAACCACGATCATCTTAGATGGATATACACTTGAATTTGATGCGGGAAGGCTGGAATCTTGGAGTTTCCTGGCCGGGCGAAATGCTGGCAAATTCATGGCGATACCGCACGAAAATGGTAAGGGCGAAGGTGTTCCGCAGGACAACAAAGAAGCGGTGAAGGAGATATAACCGGAAGTTGTGGATGAAAAAAAGAGAACGTATCCTTCTGATAGTCAAACATCAGAAACCCCGGCGGATGCCGGAGAAAGGATACGTTCCATGAATACAAATACACGCAAAACAGGTGCAGGGCAATCGGGCAGCGAAACAACGTCCGTGATTGAAGAGTTGTTGCAGCAGGGGGCCAGAGAGATGCTTTTAAAGGCCATTGAGGCAGAGGTCGCCGAATATATTGACCGGCATTCTCATCTGCGCGATGAGTCCGGACACCGGCTGGTTGTTCGCAACGGGCATCTGCCTGAACGGGAGATTCTCACTGGAATCAAAAACCGGGGTCAAAAAACCGGGGTCAGGTCTGCACATATGAAAAACCGGGGTCAGGTCTGCACATATAACAATTTATTGACGAGGCTGCGCGGTTTTTGACCCCTTTTTTTCTACACCGCATCTACCGGTTGTGCCAACAGTCGGGTTTCCGGCGCAAATGCATGACGGCGATGATGCGGATGTGGTCTTCTTTGATCCGGTAGAGAATCCCGAAAGGGAAACGGTTCGTCAGGAAACGGTGAGTTTGTGGAAGAAGTATTTCATTACGAAAACCGGGCGTTGATTTTGGAAAACACCTCTGCGCCGGGGATCAGGATGGCTGTTTCATCTTCGATCTGCCGATCACGTCGATCCGCCTCTTTGATCCAAGCCAGATCAATGTCTGCCTGTGTGGAAAGATTGCTGCTGTGCAACAACCGGTCAAGCAGAGTCAGCCGGTCTTCGGCTGGAAGATCCAGCGCCTCGTTGTAGATTTTTTCGGCCAGTGCGGTCATAGGGTTGCCTCATTAATGATTTGAGAATGCCTGCACGCTAACCGAATCTCGCAGGTTTTTCAAGGCTTCTCGAAATTGTAAAAAACAATTCCAACTTCTGGAATAAAACAGGTCAAAATCAGTTTTGCCGAAAGTGGCTTAATCACCGGATGGGAGGAAAATTGAAAACACGGAACCCTGCCCGTAGCAGCTTTCCACGGAAACTGTTCCGCCATGGGCCTGCGCAATGTGTTTGACGATGGCCAGCCCCAGAGAGACGTTCAAGATGCGCCGCTTCGATGCCGCAGCCCTGATCTTTTACCGCCAGAATCACGCCGTTGTTTTCTGCACGGGCGCTGACCATGATTTCTTTGCCCTCGGAGCTGTATTTTACGGCGTTGCCGATGAGATTGATCAAGGCCTGCTCGATCAGCGGCGGATTGATGACGGCGGTCAGTTCATGCGGACACTCTGCCTTTATCGTCATTTTTTTGGCGGCCGCACGCGGTGCGCACACCTCGACTGCGGAATTCAAAATCCCTTTGAGCCCGGCAGGCTGCATCTCCATGCCCTCTTTGCCGTCCTGCTCAAGGCGCGAAAGCATCAGCAGGTCTTCGATGATGGCGTTGAGACGGTCAGCGTTTTTGGCAACGATTTTCAGAAAACGTTCTGCCTCTTCGGGATGATTCATCGCGCCGTTGAGCAGCGTTTCAACAAATCCTTCAATGGCGGTAATGGGTGTTTTAAGCTCGTGGGAAACGTTGGCGACAAAATCGCGCCGCAGATTTTCGAGGCGGCGCAGCCGGGAAACATCGTTAAAAACAACAACCGCTCCGATGCGGCGGCCTGCCTCGCCGGACAACATTGCGCCCCGCGCCTGAAGGAAAAAGGTCTGCTGGTTCTGAACCATAATTTCGCATTCGCAGGTCTCCTGCCCCGCCAGCACCTCGCTGACAAATTTCTGTAATTTAATGTTTCGGAACACCTCTTCAATTCGCCGGCCCGGCGCCGTTTCAGGCTGAAGTACGTTGAAAAATTGCGCGGCGGCTTTATTGAGGCTGATAATGTGTCCATCCGTATCGACCGCCAGCACCCCTTCCACCATACTGGAGAGAATCGCCTCGCGCTGATTGCGCTCACTGCTGACCGTTTCCAGCCGCTCCTGCAGCTGAGCCGCCATTTCATTCATCGTTTCCGCCAGCGAATCGATCTCAACCGACCCGATGGAATGAAGCCGGTTTGAAAAATCGCCGGAAGCAAACCGTTCAGCGCCCTGCTTGATCTGTTCGAGCGGACGGGAGATGCGCCGCGAGACAAACAGGCTGAGGAGTGCCGCAAGCAGCATGGCCAGCGCCCCGCCATAGAACAGCCTGTGATGAATGCCGCTCAGCGCCTCTTCCATCCGCAGCAGCGGCATGGCCGTCCGAACCACCCCGACCAGCCCGCCGTTTTGAAAAACCGGCACCGCGACATAAAGCATGTTTTTCCGGACGCTGCTGCTGAAGCGAACGGCCTGACCCGTACGCCCCTGCTCCAGCGCATGCTTCACTTCCGGGCGGTCGCGGTGGTTTTCCATTTGATCACGCGCCTTATCGGACTCCGCCGCAACGCGTCCGTCCG
>JALOTS010000145.1 GCA_025457785.1 Pontiellaceae bacterium
GAAGCATCGGGGCGAAATCGGCATTCCAAGTTGTCCAGCGCGAACCGCCGCGCTGAAAAACCGCCTGCGTGTTATAGTACCACTCATACGTTGCAGGCAGGCTTTTGTTGATGGCGTTTGTCCACGCCTCATTCCATTTAGTGACACCGAAATCATTCATGTAACGCAATCCCGCCAGAACCATCGGGTCGTTATGCAATCCGAGCAGCTGCAGACTGAGCACCATCGCACCGCTCATCACCGGCCCGCCTTCACGCGGCATCTTCAGCACATCACCCTTGCGGTAATACCAAATGCCGTCGCCTTTATAGAGAAAGGCCACGCCGCCGACCGACTTCTGCATCGCCGCATCAAGGCCGTCCAGTTGAATGCCCGCCGCTGATGCAGCTTTCAATGCCTGAATCTGCCAGCTTGTTGCAGAAGCATCCGCGATATTCTGCTCATACCAGTTGCCCCACGCCCCGCCTGCAAGCTGCCCTTTAATGATGACCTGAACTCCTTTTTCCACCGGATGCCTGAGCACCGGCGCACAGGTCAGGGCATAAGCTTCCGCCAGCGCATAAGTCGCCTGCGCGTGAGCATAGACTCCGAGATCTTCGCCGCTTTTTTCCGGACGGCTCTCCGCCAGCGGAACAAACAGTCCTGATTCCGGATGCTGCTGCGCAAGCAGGTATTCAATCGCCCGCTGCACGGTACCGCCGAATTCCGGTGACTGCGGCGTTTCGCCGTGCGCCAGAAAGGCGAGCAGACAGAGAGCGGTCAGCCGCGTTGCGCGCTGATCGCTGCCCATGGAAGTCATCCATTTGCGCGAATGCCAGGTCTTGTTATATTTCGACACATCGCCCCACTCGCCGCCGGGACGCTGCTGCGTAACGAGCCAGCGCAGGCTGCGCAGGATGGCGGCATCGATTTGATCGCCATAACCGCCCCCGAACTGTTTCAGCCGGTCGGTGCGTGCGCCTTCTGTTCTTCCGGCGAAAAGACCTTGCATCACCAGCGGGCTTTGAACCTCGCTCACTGCCAGCCCGGTCAGATCCAGCGACTCATTGACAAAATCATCCGTCCGTGAATCCGGAAGCGCTTCAACCGTTTCGGACTCATTCCGTTGTTCTTCAGGCGGGAGCTCATCGAGCTTTTGCAGAGCCTGATCCAGTTCCGGGGTCTGCTCGCTCTCAACCACCTGCACCTGCACCTCTCGTCCTGTTTCCAGAGTTTGGAAAACCACCACATTGATCAGCACAAGCACAATCGCGACGTTGATTACAATCGACGCAACCGGCCCACCGAGCCGCTCCACATATTTTCTGACAGGTTTAGGCAACATAACTATTTTTGACAGGATTACAGGATCGACAGGGTTTTAGGTCAGATTAATTCAATACTCTTATTTTTCGTTTTATTTCCATTTTTTCGGGACCAAAATTCAGAACGAGCCCAATTTCTTTGTTTGTGGCAGTTAAATAATACACAGATTCGAGAAAGCCAAATCCCATTCTGTTATACACTGTGTAAGCACACCCAATAATTTTTTCTGTAAGTTCTTCGTATTTCACGTGCTTTCCTTTTCTTAATTTTCATGGTCTGGATTTATCCTGTTAATCCTGTCTAGATTTTTTTCCAGCCTTACATCATTCCCTTCTCTTCTCTTCAGTTCGCGCTCATGACAGAGATTTTTGACAACCCAGTCTGGGCGCAGAGGTCGAGCACGCTGATCAGCCGGGCGTGTTCTGAACCGCCTGCGCAGGTGATCAGCACGGTCTGGTTTTTACTGAACTCCGCCAGCCGTCCGAGAATGGAAGCCAGCTCCTCGATCTGGACGGAACGGCCGTTCAGGCTGAATCCGTTTTCATAAATATTCACGCGGATCATTTTCGGCGGCGTGCGCTGTTCGGTTTGAGATTTGTCCGGCGCAGGCCGCGAAATATCGAGATGCGCCAGCACATCCGGTGTTGAAAACGTCACCAGAAAATAAATCAGCAATTGAAACACCACGTCGATCATCGGGGTCATCGACACCTCGATCGCCGGCTCTTCCCGTTCTCTACGCTTCTTTCTCATGATTTTTCCTGAGTCCGGGCGACATGCATGCCGCCCCTACGCTTTATCTTTCGTTGCGATGAAACTGATTTTGTATAAACCGGCGGAAGAGCAGGCATCGAGCACGCGCTTAACATCGGTATGCCGCGCTGCCGCGTCGGCGCGGATGCGAATAGGAATGGAAGGTCCGTAGTCACCATAGTCCTGCACGGTTTTGGAGAGCACCTTGCGCAGTTTTTCCTCCGACAGCCGCGTACGGGCAATAAAAATTTTTCCCTGACCGTCCACTTCGATAGTGATCGTGCGCGGATCTTTTTCTTCGGCAATCATCGGGCCGTTCGGTGAGTCGGGCAGACGAATCCATTCGCTGATCGCCTCCTGTTCCAATTGAACGGTACAGACGAAAAAAATAATCATCTGAAACACAACATCAATCATGGCGGTCATGTTGATGCTGCCATCGGGCTGTTTAAAACGGCGCATTATTTTCCTTTCGTTCGGGCGACATGCATGTCGTCGCCCCTACCTTACTTTCTTCATGAGATCCATCGTGAGCGCCTCCATGGTCAGAATAATTTTCATGGCGCGGTTCCGGAAAAAGGAGAAAAAGCCGAGCGCGGGAACGGCGATAACCAATCCGGCGGCGGTGGTATAAAGCGCCTGCGAAATATTAGTGGCCAGCATGGCGTTTTTCGCGGCGCCCGCTTCCGTGCCAAGTGTGGCAAACGCCATGATCATTCCCTGTACAGTTCCGAGCAGTCCGAGCATGGGGGCGAGGTTGCCGACGACGTTGAGATAGTTGATGCGCTGCAGCATTTTTTCGCTTTCCAGATCAGCGGCGGCAGTAATCGCATCCTGTGCCGCTTCGGGGCCGTCGGCGGCGTTGACGAATCCCGCCGAAAGGATATTCGCCAGTGCGCCCGGTTCTTCGCTGCACAGTTGAACGGCTTTCGGAATATCCCGTGCGTCCAATGCGTCACGCACGCGCCCGGTCAAACTGCCGGGAATAATCCGTTTTTCGCGAATCTTAATGAATGAATCGACAATCAAGTGTGTACCCGCCACCGACAGAACGGCCAGCGCCAGCCAGAGCACGATGCCGAGAAATCCGCCCGAAACAACCACGCTTATAAACCCGGAACCCTCGCTGATCGTCTCCGCCTTCGCCGCCGCCGCGCTCATCTGAATATCCTGAGCAAACCCGCTGGCGGCAAAAATCAAACCGCCCCAGATTCCAATTATTCTGTATTTCATTATTCCACTCCCTTCTTCGCTGATTCTGCAAATTCCGAATTCGGAAACTCTTTGATCACTTTCTGAAAATAGTCCGCTGCGCGCGGGTCGTTCCGTTTTTTAAGTGCGACTGCGGTTTTATAGGTCGCCTCCGGCAGCACGGCAGTTTGATCCGTAAACAGCAGCGCAGTACGCAGATAGTCGAGCAGCGCCTCTTCGTACTGTCCGGCGGCGGCCTTCATGTCGCCGCGAACAATCTGCGCCCGTGCGGCGGCTTCGCGTGAACCGGATGCAATATCTTCATCAATCAGCGCGGCGGTTTCTTTGATGCGACCTGCGCCGAGCAGCGCCTGCATATAATTGGCGCGTTCCGCCGGAACCGTTTTCAACTGAGGTTGAACTGCGAACAGTGCTTCATATTCGGTAATGGCGGCGGCAAAATTTTTCTGAGCGAGTTCAACGCGGGCGAGCATTAAACCGGCCCGCTGATCCCAGCCGAGAAAGGCGTACTGTTTTTTCACACGGCGCAGAATTGCTGCCGCCCCGGCCAGATCGCCGCTTTTCGCCAGAGTTTCAACCTGCACCATTTCCTCCGGTTTGTCGGCGAATGCCTGCTTGTAGGAACCGGAACGGAACGTTAAAACCTGTCCGTTCGAGGCCGTCAGCAAAATTGTCCCGTCCGCCGCCGACTCAATCGCCGTGCCGTCAATCTGCTGCCCCGCCGAATTGATCACATACGGTGCCGCTGCCGCAAAACTGGAACAAAAAATTAAAACCGCGAATGAACGCGAACAAACGCGAATCCTTCCCGGCAACAATATCCATTGGTGTTTATTGACGTTCATTCGCGGTTTCTCCTTTTTCATTTTCAAGCGTTGTCTGAGCTTTTTCTCTTAGCTGGTTAATTGCATCGGTTTTTCCAAAGGCAGGAAAATCATTTGTCAGGCGGGTGCTGTCGGTCAGGACATCCTGCGGGCGGTTGAGTTCGAAGTAGAGCGGCAGGCTTTCAAACAGAGCCTCGGCAATCAGCGCGGCCTGTTCCGGAACGGCCGGATCGGCAAGCAGCGCGACGCGCTGGAACGAGGCGAGCTTTTCCGCCGGATCAGTTTGAGCGCGGCACCGGACAGGTTGAGGACATCGCTCAGTACGCGCACAGCATCCGTATTTTGCCCGGCGGCGGCATAGGCGCGGCCCTGAAGAAGTTTGGCTTCAAAAAAGAATGCAGACTCCGGCCAGGCGGTCAGCAGTTTTTCCAGTGTTTGAATAGATTCGCTGTGCCGTCCGGTTTCGAAAAACGCCTGGCCGCGATAGTAGAGAGCGGGCTCAAGAAACGTTCGGTCGCCGGATTCATTGAATGCGGCTAGAGCGGCCAGCGCATCGTCAAAGCGTTTTAAATCCAGCAGCACGGAGCCCTTGGCAATCTGTGCCTGCGGAATAAATTCCGAACCTTGGAACCGTTCGATAAAATGGTCAAAGGTTTGCACTGCGGTTTCTTTTTCTCCGAGTTTAGCGAGACAGACCCCTTGATAAAAAAGGCTTTTTTCAATGAACGGGCGGTTGAACGTTCGCGCTTCCTCCGAAATGCCGAACTGTCCCTCCGCCTGATTCAGCGACGTTTCCAAAGTTTGGAAGTTTTTGAACGCATTTTTCCAATCACCGGAAAGCCGGTACGACTCAGCGAGCGCAAACCGGGCGCGGGTCTGCTTTTCCGGATCGGTTTCTGTAATTAGAAATGTTTCAAAACGCGGCGCGGCGGCTGAATATTCTTCTTTTTCGAAGGCGTTCCAGGCAAGACGTCCGAGCGCCCGCAGGGCATACGGGCTGTCCGGATAATTTTCAAGAACCCGTTTCAAAGCGGCATCCTGTTTGGCACCGGTTTTGAGCGTTGCCAGACTGTATAAAACACCGGGTGCACGGGTGTGCCGGGGGAACGATTCGAAATAGCGGTCGTAAATCCAGTCAGCCAGCGCAGTCTGTTTTTCGTCGAGCGCGCATTTGCCTGCGGCGAGCAGCGCATCGGCGGCGGAGTCGCGTTTAGCAAAGCGTTCACCGATGTAGGAGGAAACCGTTTTTGCGGTGAGCGGATCGTCGAGATAAATTGAACTGAGCGTGAGATCGCGCAGAGCAGTGACGGATTCATCGACCTCGGGGAATTTATTGAGCGCGTCAAGATAAGCCGGAACGGCAGCGGCGTACTGTTTCTCAAAAAAGAGCCGCCGCGCAACGCGAAAAGCGCTCTCTTCAATTTTTGCGCGATGAGGTCCAATCTCGATTTTGACCGTCTTGCCTTGCCCTTCAAAAAAGGCAATCAGTGCCTGTGCGCGCTCCTGCGCCCGGGGGCCCCATTCGCTGTCACCGTATTGAGCATAGACATTATAGAACTGGGTGAGCGCTTCCGCTTTTTTATCGGCATGCTCGTAACAGGTGCCGAGCAGGTACCGCGCGCCGGCGATAGGTGACACAGAGGAGTTTACCGATTCACTGATTTTTTTCAGTGTCTCCAACTGGGTTTCCAGCACCGACTGCGTCTCGCTCCATTCGTTCGTGCGGATCATGATGTCGGCCCAGATCACAACCGCTTCGCCGAACCAAAGATCCAATCCGCCGAGCTGAACCTCCTCGCAGAGCTTTTTGGCACGATCGGGATTTTCTTCAATCAGCAATTTCGCCAGCTTCAGCTTGACCGGCCGTGCGGCGCGGGCGGAGGTTGGGTTTTTCAAAATCTGCTCGTACAGTGTGCGGGCGGATTTGAGCGCATCGCGGTCTTCGAGCAGTCTGCCATAATTGAAGGCCGCCTGAAACACGGCATCATTGGTTTGGACCTCGGCGGTAAAAAAGTTTTTGTAGGCGGATTCGGCGGCAGAAACCTGTCCGGCACGGTACGCGGTCTCCGCCAGAAAAAGCCACAGACATGGAAAATTGCTGATTAATGATTGCCGATTGAGGATTGGGGTTTGCGGAGTACCGATGGAAACAGTTTCCCATGCACGGATCTGTTGAGCGGCCTCTTCAAATTTTTTTTCGGCGATCAGAATGCGGATACGAAGTTCCGTCGCGGATTTTTCCGCTTCGGGAAACCGGGTCAACGTGCGGTTGAGAACAGTTTGAGCGAGATCGGGGAAGCCTTCCGCCGTGAGTGCCTCGACGAAGCGGAGTTCGTCTTCAAAGGCGAACGCGGTCTGAAACAGACCGAAAACCAGGAGGCTCGCTATAAACCGGCGGCACATAAGGCGGCATCCTAATGAGACGTAATAATGAGATCAAACGAAAAGGGCGAACCGTCGCGGGTTGCTCGTTCGCCAGTTGAAGGGTTACGGCTTTGTGATTTTCAGGCGGATATAAGCCTTCGGAATATCCGCCGGAATGGTATGAACCACTTCATCATAGCCGCCGCCGATCACGTTGGTTTGTGAGCTGAGTCCGGCGGCATTCGTCCAGACTCCGGAAAGCAGATTGGTGCGGAGTTGAACAGTGTAAACCAGATCGGGATTATCGGTGCGTTTCAGATGACTGTATTCAAACGCATCACCCGCCTTTATGAAAATCGGGTCGGTTCCGGTGTCGGCAGGATCGGTCGGATCTCCATTCAATGCATATTCATATAAATTATTCATGGAATCGCCGTCATAATCGTTGGCTTCCGTACCGATATTCTCATTGAAAGAGACCGACCAGGCATCGTATCCATCTTCGGGAGGAACGGCCTGAATGGTCGTATAGCCCGGGTTTGATGTATTGTAATCCACAACAGGGGTGCCCAGACCGCGGTAGCCGATCACGTTTCCGGCCGCGACATAGCCATTCACCGCCGCCGTTTGATCGCCGGCGAGCAAAACCGATCCCTGGCGGACATCCACCACGCTGCTCGTGTTGTAAAAATAGAGTCCGCCGGCGGTCAGCCGTCCGCCGCCGCTAAGAGTAATAAAGCCCTGCGTGGCATTCGTCCCGTGTCCTAAATAAACGGTAGTGGCCACGTTCACCGTGCCGCCTTCAATGTTCAGGAAGGAATTGCCTGTTCCGTCACGGCCGACATACAGATGGGCCGCCGTTTCGAACAGCGCACCAGCTTCAACGGTCAGCGTGGCCGGGCGGTTATAGCAGACGGCTGTCCAGGTTTTCGCGCCGTCTCTTGTTGCGCCGGCAGACAGGTTCGCTCCGCTTTTCAGACGAACGCGGGTTCCGTTGGTTGTTCCGTTATCGCCGATAACCAAATGCGCCACAACGGCCCTGGTGTTCAGCACGCACTCCTTTGCTCCCTCCACATTAAAAACAACTTTCCTGTACTGCTCAATGGTCATCGGCGCCGTGCCGTCAGTCCAGTTGGCACCGGTCGTCCAAAGCCCGTCACTGCCGCCGGCAGGATTCCAGACGACCGTTGGAATCTGAACCAGACTGACAGTCGTTTTTCCGGAATTTCTCGAATTATAGTCCATGGAAAACGTTCCCGTTCCGTTATTGGTGATCAGATTTTTAGACGTAAGATATCCTTTCACCGCATTGGTCTGATTCCCGGAAAGAACGATAGAACCCTGGCGGAGATCCACTATGCCGTTCGTGCTGTAAAACAAAAAATTTCCCGCATTCAACTGTCCTCCGGCACTGATCGTTACCACTCCGCGGCAGGTGTTCGTGCCCGCGCGAAGCGTGCTTCCGACATGGACGATGCCGCCGGTGATGATCAGCGAGGAATCGCCATAGGTTCCGGCGCGGCCGAGATACAGAACATCGGCGGTAGTAAAAACCGCGCCGGCTTCAACGGTCATTTTGGCCGGCTTGTCATACCCGATGGCAGACCATTCTTTAATTCCATCCAGCGATATGCCGGTGGAGAGGCTGCCTCCGGAAGTCAGTCTCAAAAATGCGCCGTTGGTGCTTCCCATGGAAAGCCGCGCCGTAACGGCTGTCGTATTCAGCACGCACTCTATGGCGCCGGGTGTAGTAAACATTGCCTTTCTGTACTGTTCAAGGGTCATGGGGGCTGCGCCGCCGGGCCAGTTGGCCCCGGTGGACCAAAGGCCGTCGCTGCCGGGGCCAGGTGTCCAGGTGATATTTTGTATGGGCGGGTACGGAAAGGAGCTTGCGGTCGCCGAAGCCGCGCCTTCATTTCCCGGCAGATCCCGCATTTTTACGGTATAGCTGTACTGCAGCGCGTTGGTCAGTCCCGTATCGGTATAAGTGGATGAGGTGGTCCATCCGCTGTCGGTTCCTCCCGTGTTTCCGCTTACTTCATCGAAATAATATTCAACCGGAGCTCCTATGGCGCTGACCCCGGTCACAGCCGTCATGCTGATGGCGGTTTGACTGACCGGATGCGGCGCAACCGAGAATGCCGCCGGATTCGGTGTCACCGGGGGCAGTGCGCCAAACGAAAAGGCCAGTTCGGCGAGCTGCACGGAATCGGCGGCGGAAAGATCCTGAACTGCTGTAATTTCCAACCGGTAGAGTGCATACGCTGTGCCGCCGCCGAGCGGATAGGATTTGGATTGTTTGCGGGCGCTGAACGTGATGCCGCTTTGCGTGTCCAAGGTGGTCCAGTTTGTGCCGCCGTCATTGGAACCGAGCAGTTTCCAATCCTTGGGATCGTTGGGATCGTTGGCCTGAGCGCCGCTGCCCGAAGTCAGGGTGTAGTTCGTGATCGCAAGCGCTACCGGAAAGGTGCGCTCAATCCAGCTTCCATAAGGGGAATAGTGCTTCCAATCGGTGTTCAGGTTGGAGTCAAACGCCTGCACCGCCGTGTTCGTCGGGGTGGTTTCTCCCGCTGCATACATGACAGGGAGAACCGCAAGTTCAACATAATCCACGTCCGGGCCCCATGAACCGTCAACCGGTTGCATCCGGAGCGTGTTGATGCCCGGACTTAATGTTAGATTGATCGTTTCGGTTCTCCACTGGGATTTTCCCGGGCTTTCGTCAAAAATTACGGTTCCGTTCGATGCGCCGTTTACACTGACCGAGCAGCGTCGCGTGTCCCCGTTAAAACTGGCGTACCGGATGATTGCCGGGCAGGTTCCGCCGCGTCCGCCATCGATTGCCAGATCGAACCACGTATTGGTATTGCCCATGTCCGCATAACCCTGCCCTGTCCAGCGGACGCCGTCCCACTTAAGAACCGTGCCGGAGGCGGCTGAAAAATTTTCCGCCTGATAGATTTTCGTCTGCAACGGTTCTGCTGCGGCCAGATTGACAGAGGCCGGGTTGCAATAGGCGGAAGAACCTGCGGCATTGGTTGTCTTGACCCGGTAAACATAGCTGCCGTTCAGCGTCACGCCGGTATCGGTGAAGCTGACCCGGTTGGCCGGGAGGTTGGTCAGCACCGAATAGCTGGCCCCTCCGTTGGATGAACGCTCGATAACATACGCGGTTTCATCCAGGGCGATATCGATCCAGTTCAATGCCGCAAAGCGTGTGCCGGTATTTGAATAATGCGACACTTGCAGTTTTGCGGGAGCATCCGGCCCGACCCCATACGCCAACCGTTCAGCCAGCTGTGCTGCATACAAAGAGGGAATCGACGGAGTTTGTCCTGTTCCTTCCACAAATCCGACCGAGTAAACGAACGGACCCTGACCATCCACGGTTCCCTTGCAGGCAATGGCATAATTTTGTCCGACCGGCGGCTTTTGAACAACAATGTGGCTTCCGGTCACATTCCAGCCGACCATTCCGGCGCCGGTCCAGCCATGGGAGGTTCCCCAGTCTCCGCGATTATGTCCGATACCTAAAGAAAAATCCAAAGAAGGGTCGGGACTGGCAAACGTAATCTGCTCCCAGAGAATACCCGATCCCCACCTGCGATGATTTTCCGAAGAGGTGTAGGATCCGGTCGCGGTGCATTGCGAGAAGACGATTCCGCTGGTTTTAGCCGTTCCGTTGGAGGCAAAGTCGTGCCGGCCTTTTGTGGCTGTACATCCTTTAAACAGAATATCATGGCAATCGTTCTCAACCCGGAAATTATAGCGCCGTCCGCCTTGAATTTTCGAGACAGGATCCAGCGCGGAGCAGTTGAGAACCGTGCAGCGGATTGAGGTTTTGAACCGGATGCCCCCCTGAGCAAATCCTACGGCGGTGGCATTCAG
>JALOTS010000146.1 GCA_025457785.1 Pontiellaceae bacterium
TTTTTAATTTTGATATTGTTTCGGATTTGGGTGTTTCGAAATTATGATTTTCTGCATTTCGAACCAATCTGGTGAGAAATGCAGATTTAACAAAGGAATATTAATGAAGAAAAATCTATTGATTATTGGCGCGGGCGGCGTGGCCCACGTAACGGCTCACAAAGCTGCGATGAATAACGATGTGCTCGGCGATATCTGCATTGCGTCGCGCACCCAGTCCAAATGTGACGAGATCATTGAAAGCGTCAAACGGCTGAATCACCTCAAAGATCCCTCCAAAAAGCTCTATTCCCGGCAGATCGATGCCCTCGATATTCCGGCGACCGTGAAACTGATTCAGGAAACCCAGTCCGAGATGGTGATCAACCTCGGCAACGCATTCATCAACATGTCCGTGCTGGAAGCCTGCCTTCAGACCGGTGCCGTTTATATGGACACGGCCATTCACGAAGATCCGGACAAGGTGTGTGAGCAGCCGCCATGGTACGCCAACTACGAGTGGAAACGGAAAGACCGCTGCAAAGAAGCCGGACTGACCGCCATTCTCGGCGTCGGATTCGATCCCGGCGTGGTGAATGCCTATTGTGCGCTAGCCCAGAAAAAGTATTTCGACAAGATCGACACCATCGACATCATGGATGTCAACGCCGGCAGCCACGGCAAATATTTTGCCACCAATTTCGACCCGGAAATCAACTTCCGCGAATTCATCAAGGTCTGGACATGGATCGACCGGCAGTGGAAAGAATACCCGACGCATTCCGTCAAGCGCATCTATGACTTCCCCGTGGCCGGCCCCTGCCCGATCTACCTGAACGGACACGACGAACTGCACTCGCTGTTCAAAAACATCGATGCCAACAGCATCCGGTTCTGGATGGGCTTCGGCAACCACTACATCAACGTCTTCACCGTACTGCGGACGCTGGGATTCCTCAATCACCTGCCGGTGACGTTAACGACCGGACAGGAAGTGGTGCCGCTGAAAGTCGTCAAGGCACTGCTGCCGGACCCCAAGACGCTGGCACCGGGCTACACCGGCAAAACCTGCATCGGCAATTTTGTCAAAGGTTGGAAAAACGGCAAAAAACGCGAGGTCTTCATCTATCAGGTCTCCGATCATCACGCCTGCTACGAAGAAATCGAATCGCAGGGCATCAGCTACACGGCGGGCGTACCCCCGGTAGCGGCGGCCATGCTGGTCGCTCAAGGCGTCTGGGATCCGAAAACAATGGTCAACGTCGAAGAACTCGATCCGGAACCGTTCATCGCCATCCTCGACCAGATCGGTCTGCCCACGGATGTCAAAGAAATCAAGCCCGGCAGCAAATACTCGTTCGACGGCTCCGTGCGGGATCTGGCGGTTGAACTCGCCGAATCCACAGCCACTGTCACCGTATCGGCAGCCAATCCCATTATCGCCATTGACAAAAAATTCCAGGAAGCCGCCCTCAAAAAGCTGGCCGCCCCCACCTCCGCCAAGGCTACTGCGGGCAAGCCGGCGAAAAAGCCGAAAAAAGCGGTAAAAGCGAAAGCCCAAAAACCTGCCGTTAAAAAAGCGCCCCCATCCTCCGCCAAAGGCTTCGGAGGGCACAGCAAGGCGGTGAAGAAATCGGCCAAAAAAGTCGTGGCAAAAAAAGCCGCCAAACCGGCGAAAGCCCCCGCCTCCGCCAAGGCTACGGCGGGCAAGCCCGTCAAAAAGGTTGCTCCGAAAAAAGTCGTAGTCAAAAAAGTTATCGCCAAGAAGGCCGCAGCCAAAAAACCCGCCCCCAAAAAGGTCGCGGTTAAAAAAGTTACGGCTAAAAAGGTGGTCGCCAAAAAGACAAAAAAATCCGGTAAGAAAAAATAATCTTCCGGCGTCAAAAACAAAAGACCGTCCTGCGATAAGCAGGGCGGTCTTTTTAATGTAGAGCAAGCGTCCCCGATTGCTCATCTGCTGATGCCGGAATAAAGATGCTTGCCCGCGAAAAGGCACAAAAAAACGCAAAAGGGAGATTTTGGCAACCGAGCTTGCGAGCTGGGCTGGCGGAACGACAGCAACGAAACACAGTGAAGTGGCAAAATGATGGGAGGGTGGCCGCGAAAAGGCGCAAAAACCGCAAAATGGATATTTTGGCAGAACCGAGACGCAGTCGAGCTGGGCTCCGTTATTGCGGGGCAGCGAAGCGGCAATGATTGATGACAGAATGATGGGAGGGGCGAAAGGGAGAGCGATAATAAAAATTCCGGATCTTGAAAAACCAAAAACATCATTTTATAGGACCGACCCCTTCGACGGCTTATCGCTTAGAAGATAAAATGCTGCAAATCACGGGTTTACTCATCTTGCCGTTTTGTCCATCTTTTTGCCGATTTTAGCTATAGTGCAACAAGGATAAATCAGGCATCATTTAAAAAACATCATCCCGGCACTGGGCCGTTTACCGACCTGTCAGACCTAAGAATTTGCCTGATGTTTCAATGCTAAACAAGATAGAAGCAACCAAGGAGCCATTATGATATGTACTGAAAAAAAGGTATCGGCGGTGTTATTGCCGGTTTTTCTACTTTCAGGATTTCTGCACGCACAAGCACTGTTTCAAGATTCGTCGCGTCCGGTCAATGAAAGGGTGAACGATTTGCTCGGCAGAATGACGTTGGAGGAGAAGGCTGCCTTGACGGCCGGAACCATTCGGGGCCCGGACGGCATCCGGCAGGGTGCGGATGCGACACGTGCGATAGAGATAAAAAACGGTCCGGATGGGAAACCGTTTACACTGCCGAAACTGCTGATTGCTCACGGTCCTTACGGTTTCCGCGGGGCCTATTCCGGTGAAAACGGCGATATCACCATTCAGTACGGCACGGCGTTTCCGGCATCGGTGAATCTGGCCTGCATGTGGAATCCGGAACTGCTGGAGGAAATTTGTACGGCAATGGGATTGGAAATGCGTTCCTACGGGTTTCATGTGAGTGCCGGGCCGGCGTTTAATATTATCCGGGATCCGCATAACGGACGTGCCGTGGAATATTTCACGGAAGATCCCTATCTGAATTCTGTGCTGGTTGCTCATTATATTCCCGCTCTTCAGAAAACCGGCATGGTGGCGGTTCCGAAACATTTTGCGGCAAACAACACGGAGCGGTGTCGCGGATTTATTAATGTAAAGGTGGGAAAACGCGCTTTGCATGAAATTTATTTTCCGGCGTTTAAGGCGGCGGTTGATGCGGATGCCGGGATGCTGATGAATGCTTATAACAAGATCAACGGCGTGCATTGCAGTCAGAGCGAGTATTTGCTGAATGATATTCTGCGAGAAAAGTGGGGGTTTCAGGGAATGGTTGTTTCCGACTGGTGTTCCATTCATTCGACCGATGCGGCGGAGGCCGGTGTAGATTTAGAAATGCCGGAGGAACTCTATTTCGGGCAGAAGCTGATCGAAAGAAACGTTTCTGAAGAGCGCATCCATGAAATGGCTCGGCGGATTTTAAAAACGATGTTTACCGCCGGATTGTTTGATGAAGTTGATCTTCCGTCGAAGTCGATTGTGCAGTGCGAAAAACATGTGGCTTTGGCGAAAAAAGCGGCCGATGAATCGATCGTGCTTTTGAAGAATAACGGCGTTCTTCCATTCGACAAAACAAAGATCAAATCGATCGCGATTATTGGTCCGAATGGCGACTTCGGTGATCATTTTGAAAACGGAAAGCAGGCGTTTCAACTGTTTCATGCCGATGGCAGTGCGCATGTAGATCCGGGGGAAGGAAATACCGTGACACCGTATGTGGGCATCAACAACCGGGTCGGGAATACAATCCCTGTCCGTTTTGCCGCCGGTGCTTTTGCGGAAACCGGATGCGGTGTGATTGAAATGAAATATTTAACCTGTCTGGACGGCACCCCCGGTCTGACTGCTGAGTATTTTAACAACCTGAATCTGCAGGGGGATTCGACGACTAAGAAAGATCAGAAAATTGATGCGGTCTGGAGTACCCCGCCGGTTTGGGTTCAAAAGGATGCGAGTGCAACAGATGGATTTTCGGTGCGCTGGAGCGGATCCATTGAGGCACCTGAAACCCGGGAGTATCTGTTTGCACTGCTGATCGATGGCAGTGCCCGGCTTTATATTGATGATGAACTGGTCCTCGATTGGGAGACGCATTACCGGATTGATATTGAAAAATACGCGAGCGTACAGCTCAATAAAGGATCTCACGCTATTCGGGTGGAATTTCGGCAAACTCAGAAAACGGCGGAGTGTCGGCTGCTTTGGGATTACGGCAATGTGGAGTACCTCGCAAAAGCAAAAGAGCTGGCGAAAAAATCGGACGCGGTGGTGCTGGCGGTAGGAACCACCGGAAATATGGAGCGCGAGGGACGCGACCGCAGTCAACTGGAGCTTTTCCCGCCGCATGAACATCTGATCAAAGAAATTGCCAAAGTGAATACCAATCTGGTGGTGGTGCTGTACGGAAACTTTTTTGTGATGGAAAACTGGATTGATGAAGTCCCGGCGATTCTGGAAGCCGGATTCCCGGGCCAGGAGGGAGGACATGCTCTGGCCGATATCCTGTTCGGCACGGTGAATCCATCCGGGAAACTTTCAGTGACCTATCCGGTCAATGCCGGCCAGTATCCGGAAGGGTTTACTCAGAGCGGTGTGTCGACGGAAATCGAATATCGGGAAGGGATTTATGTGGGATATCGCTATTTTGAAAAAGAAGGCAAAATACCGCAGTTCCCGTTCGGGCATGGGCTGAGCTATACCACCTTTGAGTTCAGTGATCTGACGGTCATTGAAACGCCTGCCGGATTTGAGGTTGCAGTGAATGTGACCAATAGCGGAGAGCGCGAAGGCGCTGAAGTGGTTCAGTTGTATATTCATGACGCAGCCGCATCGGTGGATCGTCCGGAAAAAGAGTTGAAAGGGTTTAAACGAATTCATCTTCTGCCGGGCGAGCATTCCCGGGTCCGGTTTACTGTGTCGGTTCGCGCGCTGGCTTTTTACGATGAAACGTCCGATGTTTTTGTAGCAGAAGCGGGCGAGTTCCGTGCGTTGATCGGCTCTTCTTCTGCGAATATTAAACTGAGTCAGACCTTTGGGCTGGCGGAAGGCAGACGGTTTGAAAAGTAGTGGGACTGTGCAGATATGAAAAAGCGGCTTGGATACTTTGCGCGGCCGGTTGTATTCTGAACCGGAGTCGCACGGCGTTGTTTTTTCGATGGGTATATAAAAAAAGGAGATGATGATGAAGTGGTGGTTGTTTTTAACAATATCAGCTGGGCTGGTGGGCCGTCTTTCGGCTGGGTCAATTTCCACCATTGAGGAACTGGACGCTGCGTCCGTTTTTCATTTTTCGATCATGAGTGATCTTGGGGCGACTTGCGGCGCAAATTCGTTCAGCAGTGCTGTGACCGTAAAAGGGCTGGAATGGATGAAAAGCTCTGAATTTGTTATGGGCGGCGGCGATGAGATCAAAGTGATGGGAACTCAGTTTGCGGCCTTCCTTCGTACGAACACCTATTACAAAGCAAATTTCTACCCATGCATCGGCGGCGGCGAAAACCGGGCGTATGGCGGGGCGGACACAGTCTGGGGTTCGGGGTCGCTGTTTATCACGAATATTCCCAATTTCTGGAGCAGGCCGGGAGTCTTTAAGAGTACAGAACCGCAAGATGCTTACGGCAATACGTCTTCCTATTATGCAACGTACACGAAGAAAAGGGGTCAGAAAAGGGGTCAGTCCGCCTAATTCGTTAGAAAAGGGGTCAGAAAAGGGGTCAGTCCGGAATGGCACTTAGTTAAGCCGCTTTTGCACGATATTTGCTCCGGTTTTCAGTCTCTTTCATTGTACTGCGATGTTCGGTTAAAAGTTGATAGGGCTTGGGCCTTCGTTTGAGACAGCGGGGCTCTTTCCGGCTGGGT
>JALOTS010000147.1 GCA_025457785.1 Pontiellaceae bacterium
AAAACCATTGATCGCCAACGAAACACTGAAGAGTAAAAAAAGCGGCAGTTAAACAGCAGACGGTTTCGCATATGAATAAAAAACGACAACCATTGATTGGCATTGATTTAGGCGGGACCAACCTGCGGGTCGGGCTGATTAAAGACAATAAAATTATTAAAATTTCAACCGAAAAAGTCACCAAAACAGGCTCGGCGGAGGATATATACAACGGGATGGTTCGTATGATCGAGTCGATAATTGATTCACATACGGCCGGAATGGGGATCGGTGTGCCGGGGCTGGTTGAAGAGGGGGTTGTTTATGATTTGGCAAATATTCCCCAGTGGAAAGAAATGCCTTTGAAACATCTGCTCGAAAGCAGATTCAATATCCCCGTATATATCAATAATGACGCAAACTGCTTCGCTGCCGGTGAGAAATATTACGGGCATGGCAAAAAGGCAGGTTCAGTAATTGGACTTATTATCGGCACCGGCATGGGTGCCGGTGTAATTATAAACAATAAACTTTACGAAGGAAGAAACTGCGGAGCGGGTGAATTCGGCTGTATCCCCTACCTGGACCATAATTATGAGTATTATTGCAGCGGACAATTCTTTGCAAATAAATATAAAACCACCGCGCACGACGCGGAGCGGCAGGCGTGTCATGGCAATAAAGAGGCGTTACGGATTTACCGGGAATTCGGCGCTCATCTGGGCATGGCCATTCAGACTGTTTTATATTCTTACGATCCCGAATTGATTGTGTTGGGCGGTTCGGTAAGTAAAGCCTTTGCGTTATTCAAGGACTCAATGTACGAAGCGCTCACCGGCTTCGTTTTTAAAAAAACCATTCAAAACATAAAAATCGAAGTTTCAGAAATTCAGGACATTGCCATTTACGGAGCCGCTTCGTTGTATTATGACAGTCTGATAAAAGGGTTGCCCCGGGGCACCGGTGCCGCAACCAAGGTCTGAGCGCCGGGGGATGATCCGCTGAGCCTCGGCAACATGGCCCCTGCCGAGCTGCCTTGTTACTCGTTATTGGTACCACACACTCCATTTTTTCATACTCCGTCATCGTCTTTGATTTTCACGAATCGGAAATGGTCCCGCGGATGGATCTTTTTGGGAAGAGGATGGAACATGAAACTGCTATAGATTAGATTCTTGTTTTAATCTGTTTGATCTGCGTCCATCTGCGGATCGTTTTGAGCTGTCTTGCGTTTCTTGCGTGCTTTCGCGACTAATTTTCTCTGCGTTCCGGCTGGAAGGTCTTCGACCGTTCCAGCCCTGCAAAATTCGCGGATATTTGCGTTCATTAGCGGTTCATTCTTTCCAACTATTCCACCATTCCATCGTTCCTCTATTCTTCCAGATAGACATATTTGTACGCATGGCGATTCAGCGGGTTGGGTAGCCAGTTTTTGACGGAGGGGCGAACCAGCGATCTGTTTCGATAGGTATAGATGGGGATGATCGGTGCTTCATTCATCAGGATTTCTTCGGCCTGCTGGAAAAGTTCATAGCGTTTGGCGTGATCCATTTCAACGGCGGCCTGACGGATGAGTGCATCGTAACGGGTATTTGACCAGGCGGGGTCGTTGTTTCCCCCTCCTGTGATGAACAGCTCGAGGAAGTTCGATGGGTCGTCGTAGTCGCCAATCCAGCTGTCGCGGGCGATGTCATAGCGGTGTTCCTTCTTTTCGGTCAGGTAGGTTTTCCACTCCATGTTGAGCAGGTTGACATCGATGTTGAGATTTTTTTTCCAGATTTGCTGAATCACTTCGGCGATTTGCATATGGCCCTTGTGGGTGTTGTAGATGATTTGCAGCTTGGGAAAACCTTGTCCGTCGGGGTAGCCCGCTTCAGCGAGCAGGGCGCGGGCCTGCTCGGGGCTGTAGGGGATTTTTGCGCGGGCGGTATAACCGGCGGTATCGGGCGGTGTCATCGACCAGGCGGCGGGCTCGCCCGCCTTGCAAACGTGCTTAACGATCATTTCGCGGTCGAGTGCCAGCGCCAGTGCGCGGCGGACGCGAACATCATCGAGAGGGGGGCGCTGCGTATTAAGGGCATAGAAGTAAGTTCCGAGCCACGGATCAAGGTGAATGAGATCCGGTTCGTTTTCCTGATAATATTTGATGCGTTCCAGCGGGGTTTCCTTCGTAACGTGAAGTTGTCCGGTGCGAAAGGCGTATTCTTCGGCGTTTACATCTTCAATCGGGTAGTAGTGGATCTGATGCAGGCGGACGATTTCGTTGTCCCAGTAATGCGGATTTTTTGTAATGACGACCTTACGGTTGGGTTCCCACGTTTCCAGCGCAAAGGGGCCGTTGCCGACCAGATTTCCGGCACGGGTCCATTTGGTGTTGCGATCGTCCATTTTACCGAATTTCAGGATAGTGTCCGGATGGACGGGATACCAAGAGCGATAGCGCACGAGCCGCAGGAAATAGGGGGTGGGGGCTTTGAGCGTGATTTGCAGGGTGTGGGCATCGAGCGCCTTGATGCCGACTTGCGCAAAGTCGCTGATTGCTTTTTTGTTAAACTCTTCGGCGTTTTTTATGCTGTAGTGCATGTAGGCATAAGGGGCGGAGAGGGCGGGCGACAAAATACGCTCAACAGAAAAAACAAAATCCTGAGCCGTCACGGAATCGCCGTTGGACCATTTTGCCTCGGGCCGCAGATGGAAGGTATAGACGGCGCCGTCCGGTGAGATATCCCAGCTTGCGGCTGCGCCCGGCACGGGTTCTTCCGTGTTCAGCCCCCACGCAGTCAGCCCTTCGAAAAGGGCGTCCTGAATCTGCGATTCCGGATCTCCGATTGTGGTCTGCGGGTCGAGGTCCTGCGGTTCGCCGCCGTTGCCGAAGTGGAGAATCTGCTCGCGGTTGCCGCTCTCAACCGGCGTTTCGCGTTTGGTGCAGCCGGTCAGGCAGATCGCGGCGCAGAGAAACAGGTAGCAGAGGTGCGGTTTCATAATTTTTCTTTTCATACTACTATCCGTCGATTTCTTGTTTTTTGTGCACGATTGTTATTCAATCCTAAACACAACCTATTTTGTCAGAATAATTTAGGTCAGAATAATGAGAGGAATCCTACGCCTGAGTAAAAATTATTCTGACCCTAATTATTCTGACGAAACTCTTCATTTTATGGCTTTGGTTGCGGCATTGCCGGTTTCAATCGGCGTATTCAGCCACTGTTCAAAGGGTTCGATGCTGTAGGGGCGTCCGAGAAAATCTTCGACCAGATCGGCGGCATCTTTCGACCCGCCCGGCGCAAGGATGCACCGGCGGTATTTTTGGGCGACCGCCGGATCGAACAGGCCCGCCTCCTCGAAGCGGCTGAAGAGATCTTTGGATATAACCAGCGACCACATGTAGGAAATATACATGGCCGAATAGCCGACCAGATGGCCGAAGTTGGCGTACATGTGCGTGTCGGAAACGGGCGCAAAAAGAGAGTAGTTCCGCTGCATTTGATCCATCGTCGTTGAGAGATCCAGCGCGGCCGGGTCGCAGTCGTAAAAGTTGATCGAGGTGGCCGCGTAGAACATCTGGTGAGTGGCGAACAGCCCGGAGCCGAATTCCTTGGCGGCGACCATTTTTGCCACCAGATCCGCCGGGATCGGTTTGCCTTCTTTGCTGAGAGCAAGATAGCTGAGCGATTGCGGGTTCCAGACCCACTCCTCCAGCATTTGCGAGGGGGCTTCGATAAAGTCCAGTTCCGTGGCAATGCCGGAGAAGCGCGCCCACTCCTGATTTCCGGCGAAAATACTGTGCAGCAGGTGGCCGAATTCGTGCAGGAAGGTTTCGACATCCGAGTGCTCCATCAGCTCGGTTTCATCGTCTTTGCCCGGAAAATTACAGACCAGTGCGGCGGTAGGAAGCTGGCGGCCGTTTACGCCGGAGAGAATTCCGAAATGCGCGGCATGCTTATATTTGTTTTCGCGCGGATGCAGATCGAGGTAGAAGCGGCCGATGGCGGTGTCGCCGTCGAGCACTTCAAAGGCCTGAACGTCGGGGGCCCAGACTTCGGTTTCCCATGGACGGAACTGCACGCCGAACAGCTCGCCCGTCAGTTTCAGAACGCCGTCGCGCACATGGCCGAACTGGAAATAGGTGCGGATTTCCTTGGCATCGACGTTGAACTGTTCCTGCCGGATCAGTTCTTCGAGATAGGTTTTCTGCCAGTCGCCGACCGTTTCGGCATCCGGGTCGATCTGTTTCAGGCGTTCGAGCAGCAGGTTGTATTCTTTTTCCGCGCGCACTTTTGCGATGAGTGCGACATCGTCGATGAAGGAATGGATGGTCTTCGGCGTTTTAACCATCTTGGTTTCTGTCACGTAGTCGGCATAGTTATTATAGCCCAGCAGGTTGGCCAGTTCATGGCGTTTGATAAGGATGTCCTTAAGAATCTGCTCATTTTTCGGGTAGCCGCGATTCTTGAACTCTTTGTACAGCTCCAGCCGTTTACCGTCGTTGCGGGCGAACCGGCTGAAGGGGACGTAATCGGGGTAGTCGGTGGTGATGGTGATTTTGCCGTCTTCGCCCGGCGGGTGGGCGGCAATGTAGTCGTCCGGCATTCCGTCGAGTTCGGCGGGCGAGTCGAGCTTTATGCTGCGCACATCGGAACGGACGTTGACCGAAAAGGCCTGGTCGAGTTCCGTCAGTTCGTCGTTGAGTTTTTTGATGCGCTCGCGGACTTCATCGGGCTGGTTCACACCGCTGCGGCGGTAGTCGCGCAGAACATGCTCCAGTGCGCGCTGCGTATCCGCATCGGCGGAAGAGGCATCCACGGCCAGACAGGCTTCATACACCGGGCGGGAGAGGCTGATTTCGCTGACCAGTTTGGTGATCGCCTGTTCATGTTTTTCCGCGATGTCGCGTATGGCCGCGTCGGGATGAACATTGTAAAACAGGGACGCTTTGCCGGCCGTATTGCCGATCAGAATATCCAGCTCGTTGAGCGGCTTCAGGACGGTCTCTATGGTCTTTTCGTCCTGCAGGTTTTCCAACCCATGGAAAATCGCAGCGGCGGACTCCAGATCAGCGCGGCATTCGGCGGCGTAGCGTTCCGGGGTGAGCAGCGGCTCGCCGGCCACGGCGGTGCAAACGATGGCGGCGGTCAAAACAGTTGCAATTTTTACGTTCATGGAATCCCCTTTCAGGCTGGATGAAATAAGTCCGTGATTGTTCATGGAAACGGGATGTGAGTCAAGAGGCACCGCACGGGGATTCAGCGGCTGATCTCCGGATGCTCATCTGCGCCCGGAAACAAGCCGGCGGGATGTCTGCCCCGCATTCCAACCGTTCTGTCAACGTTCTCCCTCTGCGTTTTGCGGGCAAACCGTTCTGCATTTTTCACCTGATGTTCCCGAAGACGGAAGAAACGGCGGATACGGCGGCAGTAAAGATTACAGGGCGGGATGCGGGCTTACGCCGGTTATTTTCCGGTCCACTGGTAAGGATTGATCCCCAGCGTTCTGAAGTAAACCCCGCAGATATAATCGAAATCACGGATGGTATCGAAATAATCGTTTTCGTATTCAAGCGTCTCCAGCGTTGTATCCACCAGTGTCCGGAAGGACTGGATGTAATTGTCTGCGGTTTCAGCGCCTCTGAGAAATTCATCCTTCTTTTGGTCATGAATTTTCTTCCATGAATCAAGGGTTGTACGGGAACTTAAAACCTGATCTTTCGTGATCAGCAGTGAGGCTTTCTTTTCCGTGATTTCGTACGACATTTCTCTCCGCCGGTCATCCATTGTTTTTTCAATGTAATAGATGTCGGCATCCGCCTTTTTAATGGTGTAGAGCAGAACGGATTTGTCGAACCGTTTGATGGTTACGCCGGCACCGACCATATAGGAGTTGTCCTGCATGACACCGCCGACCTCTTCGTGGAAATTATACT
>JALOTS010000148.1 GCA_025457785.1 Pontiellaceae bacterium
GGAGTTTGTCGCGTCCATTGCGACCGTGCTTGCGGATATGCAGAAAAACCTGTTTGACCGCGCTCTGGCATTCCGTACGGAAAACACACGGGAAATCGATACATGGGATGAGTTCGTGAACTTCTTTAAAGAGGGCCGCGGCGGGTTTGCACTCGCGCACTGGGACGGAACGGAAGAGACAGAGCAGAAAATTAATGACGAATTATCTGTAACCATTCGCTGCATTCCGTTTGATTATGAAAAGAACGGATCCGGCGCATGTGTATGCAGCGGACGGCCCAGTCGGGGCCGCGTGGTTTTTGCAAAGAGCTATTAACGCAAAGGAGAGGTTTTATGGCCAATGGTAAATTTAAGATTAAGGGAACAAAGGATTTTCTGGTCGCGTCCGTTTTCTGCGGTTTTATGTGTATTTGGTCGATTCGGGATGCCTGGTTCCCGACGGAAAAAGTTTTAAAAAGGCATCCGCTGGAGTTTCCGGTTTCTTTCAAAACATCGGGAGTGGTGAAAGAAATTCACGTTAAACCGAAGGAAGAAATTAAAGGTAAAATTTTGCTGGCCAGTCTTTCTGACGATGCGTACCGCGCCAAAGTGACGGAGGCCGAGGCCGCGTTTGAGGCGGCAAAAGCCGCGAAAGATCCGGCAGCGGAAGAAAAATGGGCGGCGTTAATGAAAGCACGCGAGGAGTTGAGTCTGTGTTCGATTTACAACACGGATTATAAAGTGAAAACGACGCATGGTGAAGATGTCTTACATGGTGTTGTTGAACGAATTACGGCCGCCCCCGCGACGCATATTGACGCAGGTGCCGCCGTGATGATCATTAAGCCGGCGGACACGTTTTATTTATTCAACAAAACCCTGGCGGTTCTGATGTTTATCGGAACGCTGGTTTCTTTGATTTTTCACCGGATTGCATCCAAATAAAAAAACGATGTTGAATAGAGCTTGACCATGCAATCTTCCGTACTAAGATGGCGGCCTTTTCTTGAACTGTAACGTGTTACAGCTAAGATAATTCGAAACAAAAAAAACGAGGGGAAATTATGACAAAAAGAGATTTAGTCGTTCGCATCGCCGATGAGACCGGGCTGATTCAGCAGGATGTGGCGTCCATCCTCCAGAAATCACTGGATTATATTGTAGAAGCTCTTCAAAACGGCGAAACGGTTGAATTCCGCAATTTCGGCGTGTTTGAAATCAATACCCGCAAATCACGGATCGGACGCAATCCAAACAAGCCGGAAGATGTTGTGACGATTCCGGAACGGCGGGTCGTTAAATTCAAACCCGGCAAAATCATGAAGAAGCAGGTCACCGGCATCTAGCCCATGGCATCTGTTTCGCACCAGCCCGTTCAGGGCATGTCGGATATTGCCTCCCCGGACATTGCGCTCTGGCAGATGATCGAGCAGCGGGCGCGCGGAATTTTCGCGCGTTACCGTTTTTCGGAAGTCCGCACACCTGTCCTTGAAAAGCTGGAGCTGTTTACCCATTCGCTGGGCGATACCACGGATGTGGTCACCAAAGAAATGTACATGCTGGAGGATCGCGGCGGGCGAAAGCTTGCTTTGCGGCCCGAAGGGACGGCCGGTGCCGTTCGTTATGTCGCATCCGGCGGAGAAGAATCGTCTAATGCCCGCATTTTTTATATGGGCCCGATGTTCCGCTGTGAACGCCCGCAGGCCGGACGCAAAAGGCAGTTTCATCAGATCGGCGTGGAAGCGGTCGGCGTGCCGAATCCGCTGGCCGATGCCGAAGTGATTGCTTTACAAGTGCATTTGTTGTCGGCATGGGGACTTGAAGGCGCTGAAATCCGTCTCAATACCATCGGATTGCCGGAAGACCGTGCGGCGGTAGTCAGCGGTCTGCGCGAAGCGATTCGTCCCCGCCTGCATGAACTGCCGGAAGAGGCGCGGCAGCGCTTTGAAACCAACGTTTTGCGGCTGCTCGATTCAAAAGATCCGGAAGTGCAGAAAGTTATTTCCGGTGTTCCTCCGGTGATTGAATTTATGAGCGCGGCATCGCGTGCCTATCTTGACACGGTGATTGCAACGCTTCGCAAACTGGAGATTCATGTCGAGGTCGATGCTTCTCTTGTTCGCGGTCTTGACTATTATGTTCACACGGTTTGGGAAGTGGTACACGGCGGACTGGGCGCACAGAACGCACTCGCGGGCGGCGGGCGCTATCGCATCGATGTGGGCGGCAAGAGGATTGACGGAGTCGGGTTTGCGATGGGCGTGGAGAGGGTTATCGCCGCACTGGAAGCGACCGGGATTACCGCCGCACAATTTGCTCCGCCGCCGCCGGTTTTTATTGTTTCTCTCGGCGAAGCGGCGCTGAATGAAAATCTGCTTCTGATGCAAATGCTGCGTCAGCGCGGAGTCGCCTGCGAAATGGAGCTGTCCGCCCGCAAGGTGCAGGCGCAGATGCGCCGTGCCGACAGGAGCGGCGCACAGCGGGTTATCATTCGCGGCGACAGCGAACTCGAAAAAGGAATATTTGTTTTGAAAAATATGATCGACGGCACACAACAGGAAGTTGAACTGCCGGAGCTGATGTGCGCGCTGGAGAAAAGTTGAGGTATAATGCCAACCATTTTATACATCAACGGCTGGCGTTTTTTTTTCTATATGAACGAGGGAAACGAACCTCCGCATATTCATTGCATCAAGGCGGATTGCGATGCTAAATACTGGCTGGATACGGTCTCGTTTGACATTATCGCCGCTTATGAATACAACGTGTCTCCGGCGGATCGAAAAGCGGTCCGGAGAATTATTTTCACGCACTTCGACTATATCGCCGAAAAGTGGATGGAATTTCAAAGGAACGGTCGTGAATAAACTTCATCAGGTTCAGGGAGTCAGGTTTAAAGAAGGCCGGATGTTTCTGGCCGTGGACGGACGGGAAGTCGTTTGTCCGCTGGCGGAGATTTCTCCCCGTTTGCTCAACGCATCTGCTGAGGCTCGGGAAAACTTTAGGATTTCCCCTTCCGGTTACGGGATTCACTGGCCCGATTGCGATGAAGATTTATCCATTGATGCGTTGCTTGGTGTCCGGCACGACGCACCGATGATTGCGGCGGAAGAGCCGGGCGAATATAAAATTTCCAACAACCCTTAACTGATAACTGGTAACTGAATTATGCATACATATCGTACACACACCTGCGGGCAGCTTCGTAAAGAAAACGTCGGACAGACCGTGCGTCTCTCCGGCTGGGTCAATACTATTCGTGATCACGGCGGCGTCCTGTTCATCGACCTGCGCGACCACTATGGCATCACCCAGATTGTGATCAGTCCTGACAAAGCCTTCTATAAAGATATCGAGCACTGGCGCGTAGAAAGTGTTCTCTGTTTTACAGGAAATGTTGTTGCTCGCGATGCGTCGGCGGTGAACCCGAAACTGGTGACCGGGGAAATCGAACTGGTTGCCGAGACCATGGAAGTCCTCGGCGAGTGCTCGGTTATTCCGTTTCAGGTCAACAAGGAGGAGGAGTGTTCCGAGGCACTGCGCCTGAAATACCGCTTCCTCGATCTGCGCCGCAAGAGCCTGCACGACAATATTGTTCTGCGCTCCAAAGTGATTTCCCGGATGCGCCAGTTGATGACAGAGCAGGGCTTTCTGGAATACCAGACACCGATTCTCACCAGCTCGTCGCCTGAAGGCGCACGCGACTACCTCGTGCCGAGCCGCGTGCATCCCGGCAAGTTTTACGCATTGCCGCAGGCCCCGCAGCAGTTCAAGCAGCTTTTGATGGTTTCCGGCTTCGACCGCTACTTCCAGATCGCGCCCTGTTTCCGCGATGAAGATGCCCGTGCCGACCGCTCGCCCGGCGAGTTCTATCAGCTCGATATGGAGCTGAGTTTCGCCACGCAGGACGATGTCATTGCCGTGAACGAAAAACTGCTGGAAACCATTTTTTCGGAGTTCAGTGATAAGAAGGCCGATAAGGCTCCGTTCATTCGCATTCCGTATCTTGAATCCATGGATAAATACGGTTCCGACAAGCCCGACCTGCGCAATCCTCTCTTTATGCAGAATGCCAGTGAGATTTTCCGCACCTGCGGTTTCAAGGCGTTCGCCGGGGTGGTCGAAAAGGGCGGCGTGGTTAAAACCATCGCGGTCAAGGGATGCGCCGGACAGCCGCGCAAATTCTTCGACGACATGGTTGCATTTGCACAGTCGGTCGGTGCCAAAGGTCTCGGCTATATCAGTTGGGCGGACGGCGAAGCCAAAGGTCCGATCGCCAAGTTTCTCAGCGCGGATGAACTCGCGCAGCTCAAGGCGCTCGGCGGAGTCGGCGACGGCGACACGATGTTTTTTATCGCGGATGTACTCAAAACCGCGCAGAGCATCGGAGGGGCTGTCCGCACCGAATTGGCCAACCGCCTCGATTTGCTCGAAAAAGATGTGTTCCGGTTCTGCTGGATTGTTGATTTTCCGATGTTTGAACTCGACGATGAAGGCAAAGTGGCCTTCAGCCACAATCCGTTCTCCATGCCGCAGGGCGGTATGGACGCACTGCTGACCAAAGATCCGCTCGATGTGCTGGCATACCAGTATGATATCGTGTGCAACGGTACCGAACTGTCGTCCGGCGCTGTGCGTAACCACAGCCCGGAGCTGATGATCAAGGCATTCGATATCGCTGGCTACGGCAAAGAGGTGGTTGAAAGGAAATTCCCGGCGCTGCACCGCGCTTTCCAGTATGGTGCGCCGCCGCACGCGGGAATTGCTCCGGGCGTGGATCGTATCGTCATGTTGTTGGCCGATGAGCCGAACATCCGCGAAGTCATTGCCTTCCCGATGAACCAGAAGGCCGAAGACCTGCTGATGGGTGCGCCCGGTGAAGTGGAGCTCAAGCAGTTGCGCGAGCTGCACATCAAACTCAACCTGCCGAAAAAGGCGGAAGACGGGCAGGCATAACCAGCCGGTTCACAGAAATATCAGATTCTTCGGTCGAAAAATCTAAACAACCGCAATGGCATCGATTTCGACGAGGACATCTTTCGGGAGGCGGGCGACCTGAATGGTTGAGCGGGCCGGTGCGGCGGTTTCTCCAAAGGCTTCGGCATAGATGGTGTTGACCACCGGGAAGTCGTTCATGTCTTTCAGGAAAACGGTGGTTTTGACAACGTTTTCGAAATTTGTGCCTCCGGCAGTCAGAACGGCTTTCAAATTGGCGAGAACCTGCCGCGTCTGGGCATCAATCCCGTCGGGAATGGTTCCGGTCGCCGGATGAATCGGAATTTGTCCCGAACAGCAGAGCATATTTCCGGCCTGGACCGCTTGAGAATAGGGGCCGACCGGTTCGGGAGCGTTGACGGTATGAATGATTTTTTTCATGCGGCTTTTTTACGCTTTGGCAGGTTTTTAGTCGAGGTTTGTTCATCAATATTTCACGGCTTTTAAGCCGGATTTGCCGGTTCAGATCCTGAGAGGAAACGTTGATGACAAATTCGCCGGTCTGTTGAATCAGTTCATTGGAAATACTCTGTCTGGATTTTTTTTCATCGGTATTAATACTGCTGCGGGGCCGGTTCCGCCTGAACTACGGTTAAGGGCAGCGACTTTTCGTGCCGGTTGTCGATGGCCAGATTAATGGCGTATTGGCCCGGCTTTTCAAATTTCATCCCGCTGATATTCAGCACCATGTTGGCGCAGACCGACATCAGGTTGTCCGAAAAACGGACCGCCACGCCGCCTTCCATATTTATACCGGTTAATTTTCCATCCTGATCAACAACGGCAATCCGCACAGGGTGATTGCCTTCTTCTATGCGATCAAACCGGACGCGCAGCGCAACGGCGCAGTACGGATGGATTACGGGAAACTGCTGTGCATGAACAGTGTCAAACGTGCCCAGCAGATT
>JALOTS010000149.1 GCA_025457785.1 Pontiellaceae bacterium
CGAGGCCGCCGTGACCTTTGAGCAGATCCTGGTGGAAAATCGTGGCTACGTTGCCGAGCACTATGGCAAATGGCACATGCCCGAGATTTGTAACTGGAGCACGAACGGGGCGACGCGGGTCATGCAATACAACGATTTCAATTTTGTCTCGAACACCCCGCTCTTCAATAATTCGAATTCCTCCTTGGATTATGATGCGAAACTGGCCTCCGTCGCCGGCGGTTTGTCCACGACCCAGTCTCCGGGAATGCAGAAAAACACCTACTCCCAGTATCCTTACGTAACGGATCGAATAGACACCCGCTATGGACTGGCTCCCTACGCGACCAATGTTGTTTCCCAGCCGGATCAGCAAGGGCGCGATACGCTGCCGGCCAACCGCACGCCGTCCTACTTCGAGGGAACAGCCGCACTTGCCGCCCTGGATCGTTTGGCGACCAACCCGCAGCCGTTTGTCCTGACGGCTTCCTTCCACAATCCCCATGCCCCGATGGTGGCCACGGGTCTTTACTATGACTATTACAAGGCGCTGGAAGCCGGCATGTTCCTGCCGCCAAATCTCAGCGGGGCGGACATGGCCAATTCCGCCTGGAGCAAGTTTGGCGATCCTGACTATCAGGATCCGGCCAAGGTCAAAGAGTGGATGGTTTCCTATTATGCCTTGTGCGAGGAAGTGGATCATTATGTGGGTTTGCTGCTGGATAAACTGGATGAAAAAGGGATTGCGGATAATACGCTGGTTATTTTTGCGGCGGATCACGGCGAGTCTCTCGGCGCACACGGCTGCCGTGAAAAAAGCAAGTTCTGGGAAGAGGCCGCTCGTGTTCCTCTGCTGATGCGGCTCCCCGGCAGAATTCAGGCAGGAAGCACTGTGAATGAATCCGTAACGACACTCGACTGTTTTGCAACCATCATGGACTATCTCGGCGCTTCGACCTATGACAAGGGTGACGGCAAAAGCCTGAGACGTTTCATCGAAAAGACCAATTACAATAAAGACTATGATGATGAGGCAATTGTCACGGAGTGGGATTTCCGCACCCCGACCAATTCGACGGCGCTGGACCGCTCGCTCGGCGGTGAAATCAATTTCCTTTGCAAGAAGGGGCCGTGGAAACTGATGATGACCAAAAAGGCATCCTCTACAAAAAAGGACATGCTGTACAACATCGAGACCGATCCGTACGAAATGTTCAACTACTTAGGTACGAACGGAATGAAGGCCGCTGAGGCGGTCGTCGGCAAGGCCGAACACCTGAAATGTCTGCTGATGGAATGGATGCAGCGCATGGACGGCGGAACCAACAAATATTATTCCGATCCGAAATGGAATGCCGGCGAGGGACAAGGCGACCTTGCTGAAATCAAGGCCCGGCGCACATGGAAAACGTTGAATATCTGGGTGAGTGATACAGCGATTAAAGTGGGACAGCCGGTCAATGTTTCCGGACAGTTGACCCGCAATGAATACATCTATCTGGGCCGCACCACCTCGGGAACCTTGACGGTTTCAAATATAACGGTTCAAGGCGCGAATGCCGGACTTTTCCAGCTCTCGGAATTCACGTCCGGAACCATTACCAGCGGAAATTACAAGAGGGTCAAGCTGACCTACCGTCCGCCTTCTGCGAGCCAGACGGTTACGGATGCCCGTGTTGTTATCAGTCATAGCGCCGGTGCGGATAAAGTCATTACCGTAACGGCTCAGTCAGGTTCAGCGACCGCCACGGTTCCGTGGGTGACGAACTTGACGCTGTCTGCGGCGGGAACAAGCATCACGAACGCGGGACTGGTTGTCGGGTCGGTCTCTTCCAATTATCACGCGACGGTTGCGGCCGGGAAGATCTTCAGTCAGACTCCGGGCGGCGGCGTTGTAACGAATTCAGGCACAGCGGTTAATCTGGCGGTTTCACGCGGTCCTTCCACCGGCACGACGGTCACATTCTACTCGGTGGGTGTGCATGACGGCTACGTGGATGAATCGTCGGAAACCTCCAATGTCGGCGGAACGAATAAAGTATCATTTACCGACGGCAGCGCAATCCGCGCGGGGGATACGGGCGCCAGAAGACAGCGTAAGGGCATTGTCTCTTTCGACTGCTCGTCTCTTCCCGACACCTGCACCATTACGGCGGCCACCCTGAAGCTGAAACGCGGCGGCGGGATTGGCGATCCGACCAGCTTGGGAAGCCTTGTCGCCGACGTGAAAAATGTAAACGGCGGGTGGAGTGACAACGCGGCATTGCAGAATTCAGACTTCGAAGCCGCTGCCAGTGCCTCCAGCGTCGCCACCTTGAGTTATCCGGCGGCGACCAACGCCTGGTCAACCGGAAGTCTCAACGCAGCCGGGCTCACGAAGATCACGAAAACCACCAACAGCTATACGCAGTACCGGATCCGCTTCACCACGGATGACGACAACGACACGGCGGATGACTACCTCGGATTCTACTCCGGGGAAAATGCGACCGCAGCCAACCGGCCCGTCCTCGAAGTCACTTATCAATAGGTAACAGCGCACAAATCGTCGTGCCATCTGCCGGGGACAAATTTCCCGGCAGACGGCAACGGCAAAACGGGGAGGGTCCCCGGTGCGGTTTCAGGTCACGGAGGTATAAGAAAAAGGAAAGGAAGAGAACCATGAGAACATATCGAAATCATGCGAAACTGTTCAGTCTCCTTGCCGGGACGATGCTCGCAGCGGGCTCACTGTCCGCAGCCGGAAGTCCGGTCGGTGATGTTGTGGGCAAACTGACCGTCGGATATCAGGGCTGGTTTTCCTGCTCCAATGATGCATCCCCGGAGGCCGCCCGATGGCGGCACTGGATCATAAGCAATACGACGCCGAGACCCGGCAATACGCACTTTGACCTCTATCCGGATGTGCGGGAGTATACGACGACCTATGCAACCGGTTATGCAAACTTTGGAAACGGGAGTCCAGCCAGACTTTTCTCATCCTACAGCGATCAGGTCGTTGATAAGCACTTTGAGTGGATGCAGACGTACGGAATTGATACGGTGGCCCTCCAGCGCTTCGGTTGCAGCCTTTCGGACACCAATTCGAAAGCGTGGAAAGACGGAATCGCCGTAAAAGTGAAAAACGCCGCGCAGAACTACGGGAGGAAGTTTTACATCATGTATGATCTCTCCGACTGGACAAGCTTTCAGTCCGATATCAAAAAAGACTGGACCAACACCATTACCGGCGCACTGGGTCTGACCAATTCCGGCGCCTATGCAAAACAGAACGGCAAGCCCGTTGTCTGCGTATGGGGTATCGGGTGTGACGGCCGGCCCGGCAGCAACACAAGCTGGAATGATGTGGTCAATTTCTTCAAGGGGAAAAACTGCTATGTCATTATGGGTGTAAAACGGACGTGGGCGACCAACACGATCAGTGTCTATACCAACGGGCACATGATTTCCCCCTGGTCGGTCGGCGGGTTTACCAACACCGCCGGAGCGGACAGCTACGCAAATCTGATGGCGACGGATCAGACCAAGTGCAACAACCGCGGTCAGGACTATCTGCCCGTTGTCTGGGCCGGCTTCTCCTGGTACAACTGGCACACCGGCGAAACCAAGAACAAAACACCCCGTTATCATGGTGATTTCATGTGGCGGCAGTACTACAACGTGCGCAACAAAAACATTCCGAGCGTGTACGTTGCGATGTTTGATGAATATGACGAAGCCACCGCGATTGCCAAAGCGGCTGAAAACAGCAGCATGATCCCGACCGATCAGTGGTTCCTGACGCTCGATTACGACGGCGTTGCCTGTTCATCCGACTTCTATCTCCGCCTGACCGGGGATGGTGCCCGGATGGTCAAGACCCAGACCGGTCTGACCTCGGCGCACCCGACATCACACATCATTTCGACAAATCCGAATGTTGTGATCAATCCGTCCGTTGAAACCGACGCGGCATCCTGGACGCTGACGGGCCTCTCCGCCCGGTCAACGGACACCGCCGCAGAGGGCGGCATCGCATCGATGATGCTCAGCGGAGCCAACGCCTATGCGAGGCAGACCATCCCGCTCGAAATGGGAAAGACCTATGAAATCAGCGCCTGGGTTAACGTTACAGCACTGACGGCGGGCAAGGCCTATTTCGATACGTCGGATAAATATGATGCGACGGGTCAGGGACAGTTCACGTTCAGTGTCACGAACGGCGGCTGGCAGAGGTATTGGGGCAGTTTCACCGCGACCAACACCAGCATCACACTGCGGTGTTTCACCGCAGCCAACTTTGCCGGCACAGCCTATTATGACCTGATTGATGTGAGGCCTAAATAGCGGCGACGGCAAGCAGACAAGTGCATTCGAACAGAACGGTATGGCGGAAAATTCCGCCATGCTGTCTTTTTATCCGGAATCTGCGCTGTTGTACTGGAAATGGATTCTTTTTCTTCATACACTCCGGCGGTATGAGAATGCGGATGTTCCGGGTTTTGGTGATTTGCATGTCCCTGCCGCTCTGGTGTGCGGCAGTTCAACCTTATACCCCTGTAATTGCCGATCCGGTTCTGGAACCGTGGCGCTGGCGGCACGAGGAGGCGCTGGAAGGGCTGGGTGTGTTATGCGCGGATGAAGCCCCTGACGGAACGCTCTGGTTCGGGACTGTCGGCGGGATTGCGCATTATGACGGCAGCCAGGTGACCCGAATTCCGTTTGATGACGCTCTGTTGTCGATGATTTCCCGCGAACGGGGGATTCCCTGGGCCAAAGCGCTGCTGATTCTGCCGGATGGAAATCTGCTGGTTCTAATTGACGGGAGTCTGGTTCTCCGGGCGGATAATAAGTGGAAAGTGATTATTCAGAATACCGGAGCGTCTGTTTTTACCGCCCGAATGGCAAAGAGTTTCAACGGGACAATTTGGCTGATTGTACCGGAGGCGTTGTGGCGGATCAGTGCAGACCTTACGGAAACGTATAAGGTGATGCAGGCTTCCGGATCAACCGGTCTGGAGTCGTTCTGTCTGGGCCCCGGAGGGGATCTCTGGGTGATTGAACGCACCGGTGAGTTAACTTCCCGTCTCGTACATATTCCGGTTGTCAATGGACAGCCGATGCCGGAGCGGCGTGAATTTCCGGTTCCATATAATAATGACCGGGTCGAGGCGCAAATCATTGCAGATGATAACGGGATGATCTGGTATGTAAACAGCTCCGGGCAGTCGGGTCTTAATGCGTTTGATTCGAGGCGCGGCGAATGGGCCGTTCGGGAAAGCGCGGTGCCGTTTCAGGCGTACTATTCAATTATGAAGAGCCGTGACGGATCGGTCTGGGCCGGTACGGAGGGAGGGCTTCTGCGCATGTCTTCCGACGGCATTGAACAGTTTTATCCGCGTGAAAAGATCCGCCTGCCCCGGGCACCGCTGTCGCTGTTTGAGGCTCATGACAGACGGCTTTGGATCATCGCACGCGGCGGCTATGTCTATTCTGTGGATCTTGGCGGCAGCGAATGGATCACCTATACCGGATTGCATTTTGAGTGTGAAGCGCCCGACGGCACACAATGGTTTTGCATGAGGGGTACGCGCGTGGTTTCGCATGATCCCCGTACCGGCGAGTGGCGGCAGTACAGCTTTAAAGACGGCCTGATTGACAGCATTGATACTCTGATCCGCTCCAGTCAGGGTTTGATCTGGATTGCAGGAACCCATGAGAAGCGCGCGGCTCTGGCTGTATTTGACGGACTTCGCTGGACGCGATTCCTCCATCCGGAGTTTGCCCGGTGGATTGAGACGAAGGCGGTTTTCGAGGCGGCGGACGGAACCGTGTGGTTCGGGGCCGGAGGGCGGCATCTGGATGTTCCGCAGGCTGGCGGCGCACTTCAATATGCCGCAGAAAAGAATGGCGGC
>JALOTS010000005.1 GCA_025457785.1 Pontiellaceae bacterium
CCGATAAGAAACAAACCAATAATTACGTGACTGATATAGCTTCTATCCGTCGTTACCCCATCATAGAAAAACCGGTAGGTTAGAATCAGGAACACCGTAAGCAGCCCGCCGGCCCAGATCATCCAGGCGGCCAAAGGACGCGAAGTCAATGGTTTCATAAATTTCTCCGTTTTAACATACGCTTAAGAAAAGAACGGACTCCTTGCTTTCCGCGCCTTTCCGTAAAAATCATTCAGATGTCCCTGCTGGTAACAAAAGCTTTCCCCAAGGTCAATTCTCTTATCTTCCCCTCCGGCGCAAAACCGGACTATGTGAACGCAAAAAAAATTAATTCGATTCGTCAAACCATTCAAATTCATGTAGGTAATCCGGATCATTACCTATTTTAAACGAGGCGGACAATGACAAAAAAAAATGAATCAGGTTGCGGGCCGGATGTGCTTGTTGCGGAAAAAAAAAGGATCACTCCGGCACCGGACGCCTCTGCAGAGCGTAATCACGTCACCCGGCTTTCGACCGGACTGATCCACGTCAACCCGATGCAGCCGCGCCGCATTTTCCGCGACGAGGCGCTCAGCGAATTGATTGCCTCGGTCAGGGAACACGGCATTTTACAGCCCCTGCTGGTCCGGCAGAAAGAAAACCGGTTCGAGCTGGTTGCCGGAGAGCGCCGTCTGCGCGCCGCCAAAGCCGCAAACCTGCCGGACGTGCCGGTGATCCTGATCGACATCGGCGATCAGGAAGCGCTCGAAATTGCGCTTATTGAAAACCTGCAGCGCGACGATCTCAATCCGATGGAAGAAGCAGAAGGCTATCGCGAGCTGGCCGGCAGATTCGGGCTTACACAGGATGAAATTGCCAAACGGGTCGGCAAAGCCCGCGCCAGTGTCGCCAACAGGATGCGCCTGCTCGATTTGCCTTCCGGCATTAAAAAACTTCTCGAAAGCGGACAGCTCTCCGCCGGACACGGCAAAGTGCTTCTGGGCATCGAACCGGATGCGGAAAAAGAATTGCTGGCCCGGCAGATTGTGCGCGACAGCCTTTCGGTCCGCGCACTCGAAAAAACAATTGACCGGGGCCGGAAGCCGACGAAAAAACCGCGCGCTGAAAAAACCGACCTGCCGATCGATTATGTCCGCCACCTCTCTGACAAACTGCATCAGCACTTCGGTACGGCGGTTCACATCAACTCAACAAAGACCCTCTCCAACGGCAAAAAAATCAAAGGCTCGATTCAGATCGACTACTACAACAGCGAAGATCTCACCCGCGTTCTTGAAATCCTCGGCATCACCTCGGACGATTTATAGCCGGGGAAAAATTATTCCGGACGATTCCGCCGATTTTCGGCGCAGGAAACAGAATCGGTTCCGCAATCAACCTCGGCAGAGACTGTATTGAATGAACGCCGGAGGTCATCCCGAAAGACTCAGGCTTTGGTTGCGCCGCCGCCCTGGACAGAAAGGTTCATGTGAGAACGGTAACAGGCGAGTTCGGCGGCGGAGGCAACAATGTCATAATAGGCATCATGCCGGCGAAGACGGCGCAGATCGGCTTCCGGAAAATATTTTTTAACCGTTTTCGGGTCGTCTTTCTTGAACTCCGCGCCGTCAGTCAGATCCAGCCATTGAATTTTCAGCGCGGACACATCGAGCAGCCGGTAGTGCAGCCGTCCGGTAAAGACCGGTAAAAATTTACGGGCAAGCATCCAGTCGGTATGAATACTGTTCCCGGCCATCAGCGGACGTTTTTGAACCGTTTTGTTGGGCGTTCCGCACCAGCGGTCCACAAAAGCGGTCAACCGGGCATCGGCCTCTTCGACCGGAATCGCCGCATTGGACCGGCATTTTTTAACTAAATCCGGAAGGTTTTTCTCGACCCACGGACTGAGCGGCACGGTGTCTGACAAACGGATATAGAAATTCAAATCCTCTTCCGGCGGCGTAATACGCCTGAGATTCCGGTCGGTCAGCATAACGGCCACCTGAAGAAGCTGCGCTGCGTCGAGTTCCAGCGAGGTGAACTCCGTATCGAACCAGACGTAGGCTGTGGAGGCTTTACTGCTCATTTTTTTTCTTTGCTTTGATCAAAGCAAGCGTGTCGGCGGCAATCACCATCTCTTCATCGGTATGGATCACCATCGCTTTAACCTTGGATATGGCCGACGTAATAACCGTCTTTCCGGCATCATTCGCCTTTTTATCAAGCTTTAAACCGATATATCCGAAGTTTTCCAAAACTTTTTCCCGGACAATCGGATTGTTTTCACCAATGCCTGCGGTAAAAACGATCACATTCACGCCGTTCATTGCGGCAGCATACGCTCCGATGTATTTCTGAATGGAATAGACAAACATATCAAAGGCTTCAATACACCCTTCATTTCCCTTTGCGCGGCCCGCCAGAACGTCGCGCATATCGCGCTGACCGCAAAGGCCCTGCAACCCGCCCTGCTTATTCATCATCGCGCTGACCTGCTCGCCGCTGAGGTGCTGCGTTTCCATAATATGCAGAGGAATATACGGGTCCAGGTCGCCGGAGCGCGTACCCATGAGAATGCCGGCCAGCGGCGTGAGACCCATCGAGGTATCCACCGACCTGCCGCCGTCAAACGCCGTGATCGAGCCGCCGTTGCCGAGATGGCAGGTTATGATTTTCAGCTTTTCAAACGGTTTCTTCAGTTCTTTGGCCGCCATTTTCGCGACATAGCCGTGCGATGTTCCGTGGAAACCGTACCGCCGGATTTTGTGAGCGGTGTATTGATCTTTCGGCAGACCGTACAAATAGGCTTTGGGCGGCATCGTCTGATGAATCGCCGTATCGAACACCGCGACCTGCGGCATATCCGGAAACAGCTCGTAAATCGCCTGAATGCCCATCAGATTCGGCGGATTGTGCAGCGGGGCCAGCACAGAGTTTTTGCGGATAGCCTCCACAACACTTCCGTCAATCAGGACGGATTTTGTAAAATCTTCGCCGCCATGCACAACGCGGTGCCCGACCCCCGCAAGGTCGCTGAGACTTTTAAGAACCCCCTTCGCCGGATCTGTCAGCATATTGAAAATTGCGTTGATCGCTTTTTTGTGATCCGGCAGGTCAAGATACTGATGCTCCATTTCGCTGCCGGGCTTTTTACACTCGACACTTGCACCGGAAATGCCGATGCGTTCCGCACCGCCCTGCGCCAGAACAACGAACTCGCCGATTCCGCCGGCGGACTTGTAGAGTTTGTATTTGATCGAAGAGGACCCCGAATTAATCACCAGAATTTTCATTGTTTTTCCTGTTTACGCTTAAATTTACAGAGACTGTACCGCCGTGATTGCAACCACACCGACAATATCCTCCGCACTGCATCCGCGCGATAAATCATTCACCGGCTTTTTGAGACCCTGCAGAACCGGACCGTAGGCCTCCGCCCCGCCGAGGCGCTGCACCAATTTGTAGGCCATATTCCCTGCATTGAGATCCGGGAAAATCAAGACGCGGGCCTGACCGGCCAGCTCGCTCTGCGGCGCTTTGCTCTTCGCCACACCGGGCACGATCGCCGCATCCACCTGCAGCTCGCCGTCCAGCTTAACCGGCGCATCCGGCAGACTGACCTTCAGCAGCTCCTTGGCTTTGCCGGTCGCTTCAATCACCTTATCGACCAGAGGACTGGAGGCTGAGCCCTTCGTGGAATAGGAAAGCAGAGCGACGTTGGCCGGAATTCCGAATTGCAGCGCGGTTTTTGCGCTCTGCACGGCAATCTGCGCAAGCTGAGCGGCATCCGGATTTTCGACCAGACCGCAATCCGAAAAAATATAGGGAACGTCATTAACGCACATAAAAAACACGCTGGAAATAATCGAACCTTTTTCAGCCGATTTAATGATCTGAAGCGCCGGTCGAACCGTATCGGCGGTCGAATGGGCGGCCCCGGAAACCAGTCCGTCCGCCTCCCCGTTCTGCACCATCATCATGCCGAAATAATTAACATGCCTGACCGCTTCGCGGGCCTGCTCCAGCGTGATCCCTTTTCCCCTGCGCAACTCACAGAATGTCGCGGCATACCCCTCAAGCTTATCCGATGTCAGAGGATTGATCACGGTTACGCCGGAACTGACCTGCGCCGCTGTTTTTTCATCGCCCAGCACGATCACTCCGGCAATCCCCTCCGCAGCAATCTGATTGGCGGCGGCGATCACGCGCGCATCGGCCCCTTCCGGAAGAACAATCGTCCGCTGATTTGCCTGCGCTTTGCGAATAACAGTCTGAATAAACTCACTGCGGCTCATGGTTAAAACACCTCTCCTTAATTTTCAAAAAATCCCTCGTTTTAAAAAATCAAAACCCTCCTAAGCGACTGCTTAAGAGGGTTTCTCATGCTGAATTCTCCGCTGATTTATTTCTGAACTTCAACTTCAGCCGCCGGAACAGCGCTTTCCACCCATTCGAGAATAACCATTTCCGACGCATCGCTCATCCGCTGGCCAAGTTTGGTGATTCGCGTATAACCGCCTGAACGCCCGGCAAAACCGGGAGCGATTTTTTCGAACAGCGCCTTGACCTGATCGGGCTGCTTAATCACAGCGATCGCCTGACGGCGGGCCGACAGCGTTCCAGCCTTGCCCAGTGTAACCATTTTTTCGGCCAGCGCCTGAGTCGCTTTTGCCTTTGAAATCGTGGTTTTAATGCGGCGTTCAGCGATCAGACTGCAGACCTGATTCGCCAGCATCGCATCGCGGTGGGCGCCTGTGCGACCGAGTTTAACCGTTTTTTTAAGATGTCTCATGATACCCCCCGTTTGATAAAACTATTCACTGTCTTTGGCCAAAGGCTTCAGCACATCTTCGTCAAATGTCATGCCGAGCGACAGGCCCATATCAATAATCTTCTGCTTGATCTCATTGAGCGATTTCTTACCGAAGTTACGGTACTTGAGCATTTCCGCTTCCGTCTTCTGAGCCAGTTCACCAACGGTTGTAATGTTGGCATTGTTCAGACAGTTGGCGGCGCGCACACTCAGTTCAATTTCATTCACACTGATATTGAGTTTGCGGCGCAGCTCTTCTTTTTCAATGTCAATCTGTTTCTCGCTGGCCTCGAACTCGATCAGATCTTTGTCATAACTGACAAAGATGTCGAGGTGATGCCGCAAAATCGCGGCGGACATCGTCAGCGCATCATCCGGAGTCACACGGCCATCGGTCCAGATTTCGATAATCAACCGGTCGTAATCCGTGCGGCGGCCAACCCGGCAGTAGTCCACATCATATTTCACACGGGAAACCGGCGAAAAAAGAGAGTCGATCGGAATAATGCCGATTTCCTGGCCTTCCTTCTTATTTCCTTCGGCCGGACAATAACCTCGGCCCACCCGTGTCTCCAGTTCAACGTCAAACTTCCCGTTGGTGTCCAGCGTGGCAATATGGTGATCCGGATTAAGCACCTGAACACTGTCATTGCACTGAATATCGCGGGCGGTCACTTCACCCGGCCCCTTCACGCTGATCTTCAGGCGCTGGGGTTCACGGGAATAGGACTTCAACAGAACTTTTTTCAGATTCAAGACAATATCGGTTACATCTTCCACCACCCCCGGCAGACTGCAAAATTCATGCGGAGCATTCTGAATTCTGATGGAGGAAATGGCGGTGCCTTCCAGCGAGGAAAGCAATACGCGGCGCATGGAATTCCCGATGGTGCGGCCGTAACCGGCCTCAAATGGTTCAGCAACAAACTTCCCGTAGGTGCCGGTGGACACGATGTCGTCTTTGACGACCCGCTTCGGCATTTCGAAACGACCTAATCTAATCGGCATTTTTTCTTCTCCCAGAACCGGGCATTAACCGGCTCATATGGTTTTACAATACATACTCAGCGCACACTTTATACGCGGCGCTGTTTTCTTGGACGACATCCATTGTGCGGAACCGGCGTGGTATCCTTGATGGCGGAAACGCGAAGCCCCGCCGCCTGAATCGCGCGAACTGCGGACTCGCGCCCGGCGCCCGGCCCCTGCACACGGACTTCCACTTCATTCATTCCGTGAGCCATCGCCGCACGCGCCGCTTCCTGCGCCACCGTGGTGGCGGCAAACGCCGTGCTCTTGCGGGATCCTTTAAACCCGCAGCGACCCGCACTGCTCCAGGCAATCACCTGTCCCCGCATATCGGTCAGCGACACAATGGTGTTATTAAACGTCGTTTTGATAAACGCCATGCCGTATGGAACGTTCTTGGCGCCTTTCATCCGGCGCTTCGGTTTGCCATCGTCAACCGGCGCTTCTTCAATCTGGGCAAAAATATCTCTCTGTCTCGGCTTTTTGCCTTCGCTCGCGACGGCAGGCTCCGCCGCAGCCGCGACATTTTCCGCGGCAACTTCTTCTACAGGTTTGTTTTCTTCGGCCATGAATCGAATTCCTCAGTTAAAAATTATTTCTTCGCAGCAGGCGCCGCGCCTATTTTAGCTGCCGAACGGGCGTCTTTACCACGAACCGCGCCGACCGTACGGCGGGCGCCCTTACGGGTGCGGGCGTTTGTTTTTGTGCGTTGTCCGCGAACCGGAAGACCGCGGCGATGCCGGGTTCCCCGGTAGCAGTTGATCGAAACCAGACGGCGGATATTCTGTCCGATTTCACGGCGAAGATCCCCTTCAATCGTGTAATCGGCACGAATCACTCCGGTCAGCCTGGTTATATCTTCGTCCGTCAAATCGTCCGCCTTTTTGGCGGGATCCAGCCCGGCTTTTGAAATCGCTTCGCGCGACGTGGTCAATCCAAGACCGTAAACATAAGTCAAAGCGTACTCGAGACGCTTTTTCCCGGGAATATCAACACCAAGTATACGCGGCATATAAACCTTGCTCCTTAAAATCAACCCTGACGCTGTTTGTGACGCGGGTTGCGTTTGTTAATTACATAAACACGCCCTTTACGACGCACAATTTTGTCGTCAGCGCTGATTTTTTTAACCGATGCCTTGACCTTCATAGTTCACCTAAATAATAACCCGCCCCTCATTCATGCTGAAGGGCGACATTTCCACCCTCACGAAATCGCCCGCCTTCGGCCGTTCCTTCTCACGGTCTTCCGCTGCAACATAGGCCGTAAACAGATGTCCGTTACCTAATACTGCGCGAAAAGCGTGACTATCTATCACGGCCTCCAACCGAGCGTCCAGTAAAATAATTTCACATTCGCTCATTTTTAAGAGCGGCCCATCATAGCGACCCGACCCTTCTGTACAAGCACCAATTCAAGAAAAAACAAACCATTTGCTTAAATCAGGGAATTACCATTGATCGGAAACCGCCGCGCCGCTATCCTCCCCCGCCAATCTTATGAATAACTTCAAACGTATCCGCGAACAGTTCGTCAACGAGTTCAACGGCACGGTCAGGGAATACCGCCATGAACCGACCGGCGCCGAAATCATCTCCGTCGAAAACACGGACAACAACAAGGTGTTCGGGATCGCCTTCCGCACGCCGCCTTCCGATTCAACCGGTATTGCGCACATCCTCGAACACACCGTTCTGTGCGGTTCGCGCAGGTACCCGCTCAAAGATCCCTTTGTTCAGTTGCTGAAAGGCTCGCTGCAAACGTTTCTGAACGCGATGACCTACCCCGATAAAACCGTCTATCCCGTTGCCAGTCAAAACGAGCAGGATTTTTACAATCTCATCGATGTTTACCTCGATGCTGTTTTCTTTCCGCGCATCACTCCCGCCTTTTTCCAGCAGGAAGGCTGGCACTACGAACTGGAAAACCCCGATGCCCCGCTCACCTGCAAAGGGGTCGTTTACAACGAAATGAAGGGCGCGTACTCCTCTCCCGACAGCCTGCTGACCGAGCGGTCTCAACAGATTCTCTTCCCCGACACCACCTATGGCCTCGATTCCGGCGGAAACCCGGCAGAAATTCCCGCGCTGACCTATGAACAATTCCGCACCTTCCACGAAACCCGCTACCATCCATCCAACTCCCGCATTTTCTTCTACGGCAACGACAACCCCGAACGCCGCCTTAAAATTCTCAACGACTATCTCTCGCAGTTCCAGCCCCTGGAAAACCCGGCGGATTCATCCATCCCGCTGCAAAAACCGTTCGCCGAACCGGTTTACATGGAAGAACCTTACGCTGTCAGCGAAGAAGACGGCAAAGCGTTCATTACCGTCAACTGGGCCTTTCCTGACGGAATCCCCCATTTCGCGCTGATTGTTCTCGATCAGATTCTAACCGGAAATTCCGGCTCGCCGCTGCGCAAAGCGTTAATCGAATCGGGCCTCGGCGAAGACCTCGCCGGATTCGGCCTCGAAACCAGCCTGCGCCAGTCCGCCTGGTCCATCGGCATGAAGGGCGTTGATCTTCCAAACCTTGGGAAAGTTGAAAAACTCATTTTCCGGACTCTGAAAAAACTGGTCAAAACCGGTATTGACCGCGGCGAAATTGAAGCCGCCGTGAATTCCTTCGAATTCGACCTGCGCGAAAACAACCACGGCAGTTTCCCTCAAGGCCTCTCCGTCATGCTCAATATGCTGGAAACATGGCTCTACGGCAGCGACCCGCTCCGCCTCTCCGCCTACGAACGCCCGCTCACCGAACTCAAAGAACAGATCGCCGCCAACCCGCGCTGTTTTGAAGAACTCATCGACAACCTGCTGCTGAAAAACACGCATCGCGCCACCGTCCGCCTGCTGCCCGACCCCGAAAAAGCCGCGCGCGACGAAGCCGAAGAAAAGGCCCGCCTGCAGGCCGTCCGCGACGCCATGAGCCCCGACGAACTGGCGCACACAGCGGACAACACCGCCCGCCTGCTTGAAATGCAGAAAACACCGGACTCCCCCGACGCCGTCAAAAGCCTGCCCCTGCTCAGGCGCGCCGACCTCGAAAAAACAATCAGCACCGTTCCGCGTGAAACCGAACAGCGCGGCAATACCACCCTTCTCTTCCATGAACTCTTCACCGGCGGCATCGTTTATCTCGATATCGGCTTCAATCTTCACGCGCTCGACGCGGAAGATCTTCCGTGGGTTTCACTGCTCGGCAGCATGCTGCTCGAAATGGGCACACAGAAAGAGGATTTCGCCGCGCTCTCGCAGCGCATTGCGCAGAAAACCGGAGGCATTCATGTTTTCCCCTTCGTCGCCCCGCTGGAAAAATCCCCGCAAAGCGCCGCGCACCTCTTTTTGCGCGGCAAATGTATGATCGGCCAGACCGAAGAACTGTTCGACATCCTGAGCGATATTCTCTTCACCCCGGCCCTCGACAACCGCAAGCGGTTCCGTGAAATCCTGCTGGAGCAGAAAGCGGAAATGGAAAGCTCACTCATCCCCGCCGGGCATTCCGCTGTTCTTTCGCGCATGAAAGCGCATTATCACGAAGCGCACCGCGCCAACGAAATGCTGAGCGGCATCGATGCCCTGTTTTTCCACCGCGCCATGCAGAAAGAAAAGAAAACCGACTGGCCGAAAACCGTCGCCCGGCTCGAAGAAATTCTGCAAAAACTCATTGCGGGCGGACTGGCAGTCAACATCACCGCCGACGGCAGAGACCGCACGGCGGTTTTCCAGGCACTGGAAAAATTCCTCGCCCGGTTTCCGACGGACGGAACCCCGGTTTCCAATCCCTGGAAATTTTCTGAACCCCCGCCGGTCTCCGAAGCGCTGCTGATTCCGTCGCGGGTCAACTATGTCGGACGCGCCATCAACCTGTTCGATAACGGCTATGCCATGGACGGCTCGGCCATCGCCATCACCAAATACCTGCGCACCGCGTGGCTGTGGGAAAAAATCCGCGTACAGGGCGGCGCCTACGGAGCCTCATGTACATTCGACCCCAACTGCGGCGTGCTGGCCTTTGCCTCCTACCGCGACCCCAATCTCGCCGCCACACTTGAAGCCTACGGACAGACTGCGGACTTCCTGAAAAATCTTCAGCTCGACGAAGACGAACTCACCCGCGCACTCATCGGGGCCGTCGGCGGCATCGATGCCTATCTGCTTCCCGACGCGAAAGGCTATACCGACCTGCTGCGCCATCTGACCGGACAGACCGACGAAAAACGGCAGAAAATCCGCGACGAACTGCTCGACACCACCGCTGAAGATTTCAGAAACTTTGCGGATTTCATCCGCATGGAAAAGGCCGTCACCTCCGTTCTCGGATCGCCCGAAGCGATCAGCGAATCGGGCGTTGTATTTCAAAACACCCTGCCCGTTCTTTAGATTTTCCGGATGGAAAATCCACTTACAGATCCGGGACGGTTTCGGGATAGAGCTGGCCGGTCGGGCTGATTTTGAAAACATAAATCAGGCCGGGACGCAGTTTTTTATAAACCGCATTGCCGTAGATGGCTTTCACGCCGTGTCGCCGGAGCGCTTCGGGATCATTGGCCAGATCCCAAATGGCCGTCCAGAAAAGATCGCGCTCTTTCAGACGCAGGCGGTCGAGCAACCCCGCATAACGGGCCGGAGCCGCCCCCTGCTCTTCAATCGCGAATCCGGCGGCGGGCGGCTGATTTTCTCCGTAAACGCGCCGCCAAAGATAAAGCGAGCGTTCCTTGCCATCCATAACCGCCTGATCGGAAAAGGTCACAATCAAGGCATCGAAGTGAACGGTATTGCCTTCAATTTCGTATTCTTTCTCCAGTACGGTTTTAAGCCGGTCGTCACGGGCGGTTTCAACAAACCGGATGGTGGTATAGAGTTTTTTGTCGCGGGTTTCCTGCCGGACGACCTTGGCGTAGCCGATCTGGTCTTCGTGAGTGAGGGTGCTGATGGCCTGTTTGAGCTTTTTATTTTCACCCAGCAGGTCGTGGATCGTTTTCGTTCCGTAAAAAAGCGTACCGGAAATAAAAATAATCGCGATCAGCGCCAGCAGTCCGAAAATTACGCGAATCAGTTTTTTCATAATCAACATTCCGATACCGGGCGGAAACTGCTCCGGCGTTTGACGGGTGCAGACACAAAAAAAGGATGCCGAGAGGCATCCCCTTTTTGCGCCCGAAGGTCACACCTATACTCTGCGACGGATGAGGCGGTTTACGGCAAATGTGATGAACCCGCCCATCACAATCAGCCCCATCGCCGCCGGTTCGGGTATGGCGTATTCATAAGTTACAATTGCGGTAAGCTCACCAGTTGGCAACGTTTCGTTACGAAAAACCCTATACGTTGGACTGTGTGAAGCTTCTTCAACAAAATTCATCGTGGAGTCAAAAGAACCCAAACCGGTGTAATCTGAAAAATAGGCGCTGTTCACACTGTCACTGAACGAACCGTTCAGCGTTCCAAGAACCCAGTTGTAATAATCACCCGCTCCTGTCGCATTAAACTCGCCCACCTGGTCGCCAGTGGTTGCAGACAGACTGAAGTCACGGGAATCAGCAACGTACAAGTCAGCGATAAGATCATCTATCGCGTCCCATCTTGTATCCATAGAGAAAGCATCAACCAACCCGGAAAAATCCGCCTGAACATTCCTTGAAGCGGCGTTGTCGTTATCAAATTCAAATTGAGCGCCACTAAGCACGACTCTGAACTCAAGCGTAATACCCGTCAACGTACCCAGACTGGAATTGAATTGATTCAGAGAAACAACCGCGTCCTCTCCGCTGGTCAGACTCACGGTATTGCTGTACGAAACAATATCCGCCAGAGCAAAACCCGCCGCCATGACTAGAAAAACAGCTGTATGTAATATTCTTTTCATTTTTATCCGTCCATATGTGTTTACTTGGTGCTCATTAAGCCCTAAGCCGACGGAGTTGTCAAATCGTTGTTTGTGATTTTTAAAAAAAAAGCAAGGAGCCCCCCATTCAGTAAAATTACCCGTTTTTTTAAATTTCTTCTTGCCTTTTACCGCCCGTTCGGTCCCTGACCGGGTTCTTCAACCGCACGGTTGATGTCGGAACCGGCTTGCCTGTTAAACCAAATCAAAAGCAAGTGTTGAAGAAATAAAAGGAATAAGACAGGATACCGGTGTCCCTATGCAGAATATTTTTACAACCTATCCCGATGTTCCCTGGAAATCAAGCTGGACGTTTTATTCCGGTCCGGGCGACCATCTGCCGTTTATCACGGCCAATCCGGCCTGTGCACTGACGGTTCCGGGCAGCGACTGGGTACTGCAGTTGATTGAACCCGAGCGCATCTGCACCACCCGCCTTTTTTACAACGGATTTTCCATCGGCCTGCGCAGGCGGCCCGAAAAAAACCGGATCGATGCCATCGTAACCGGTTCCGGACTGCTCTGCGGAACCATCTGCGGACTGCCTGCCCCGCAACTGAGTTCCGCCGGCGAAATAAAAAAAGAAGCAGATTGCGAATGGATTCACAACGGAAGCTGCACCGTGCTTCTTCTGAAACAGGGAAACCGGTTTGCTCTCGTTTACGGCGAATACACCTTTCAGCAGGCTCTCTCAAAGGTCGAAGATGCGCTGGATGCAGATTTCGAAATGCTGATGCAGGCCGAGGCCGAAAAGCGAAAAAACGTAAGCCGTCTGTTCAGTATCAACTCGCGCCACAACCCGCCCGTGGCGCTCGCGGCGGAAACACTGGCCGCCCGTCTGCGGGAGCGAAACGGCGCCATTCACGGGCGGTGGAGTGTTGCGGAGGGCTTCGGAAAAGAGACCTTTTCCCTGAATGAACTCTATCCGCTGGTTCGCGCATGGCTCCTGATCGATCCCGCCGTCGCGCTCGAACTGACGCAAACCGCATTGAGTCTTCAGCAGATCAACGGCGGATTCCCGGCATGGATAGACAGCGAAGGCGGCTCCTCCCCGGCGGCGCCCTGGCCGTTCATCGCGCAAGCCTTCGAACTGGCCTTGCGGAGCGCTCCGGATCCGGCACTGCTGAAGAAACACCTTCCTGCTCTTCGGAAATATGCGCAATGGGTTCTGCGCCGCTTCGATCCCCTCCGCGACCGGATTCCCTCCTGGCAGAGCGAACAGGAACTTTTTATTCCGGGAAATTATCAGCGCGACAAGGCGACACCGGAACTGACTGTGTTTCTCATTGCTGAACTGGAAGCCGTTTTGCGTCTTTGCGGGGCAAACGAACATGCTGAAACCGCCATGGTGTCGATTATTGAAGAGCGCGATCAACTGATCCGTACACTGAACACCACCTTCTGGAACCCCGAAACAAGAGCGTTTTCCAATGTCTTGGAAAACGGGCAAATCCGTCAGGAAATCTCCCTCGGATCATTTATCCCGCTCTTTTGGCGCGGGCTGGACAAAGAAAAACAGACCGCGCTGCTGGAAAAATTCGAAACGGCACCCGGCGTGCCGGGCCAGCAGTCCTCTTCCTGGGAACAGGAAGAAACCGACGATACGACACAGCGTCCCGCCATCCATGAATTCATAGCGTTCGAAGCCATTCGGGCCAACGAAAACCATATTCTGCTCATGCTGTTTGTTCAACGCGCCCGTGAAAAATCCGCCGTCTGGTTCGAACATGAAAGCCTGACGGCGGCACGCGAAAAGCCTTCCGGCGGACCGGCCTACTCCATGGGGCCGGTTACGGCGGCGCTTATCCTCACGGTACAAGCCGAATTCGAGCGCGAAGCGGCTCAAATCCACTCGATCGCTCAACTGATCCTTCGGTGGGCGGACCGCCTGAAAATTCGTCCGACCGACCTGTATATTATTACGGGATTTCTGCTCTTGTCTGCCGTGGCACACCTGCTCTATGCCCTGCCGCACAGTTGGAATGCGGAAGCCCGTGTCAGTGAGGCCGCACTGGACTATCAGCAGGGCCGCTATACCGAAGCCATGCGCATCTGCCGGCGCTATCCGCATCACGCCGTTTCACAATTTGTTCAGGCCAATATGATGATGCTCTCAAAACGGCCCGATCAGGCGGAAGATCTTTATCGCCAAGCGCTGACACAGGAACCCGCAAGTCCCTCCGCGCTCCTCGGCCTGGCACTGGCCCTTCAAATGAACGGCAGCCTCAAAGAAGCCGAAAAACGGTACGCCGACTTTCTGGACATTTATGAAAACCGCCTCCCGGCCGCTGCGGAACTGGCGGATGAATTCAGGATGCTGTCTCAGGAAGAGTTCCGCCGTCCGCCGCGCTGGCAGCGGATCTTTGAACTTCCTCTGATGAATGATCTTGGATTATGAGATTTACCGACACCCTCTTTCCGATTATTCTCCGCGCCATGAAAACACTGAAAAAAGCAATCCTTCTTTGCGTCCTCCTTTTGGCTTCCGGATGTTTCCGCAACAACATCCGAAGCGAAACCTTCCACCTCGAACAGCTCCGGAACGAAGAGAGCGTCAATATCCTCCGCAACGCGCTGCGTCAGGTGGACGGGGTCAAGGAACTCCAGCCCAACCTGAGAGAACACACGCTGACCGTCATATTCAACGGGCTGAATTCGCAGAAAAAAAACGTGGAGTACGCCATCATTAAAGCCGGTTTCGACCTGCCGAACTGGCCCGCCGATCCCGCCGATAAAGCCAAACTGCCGGAAGCGCTCCGTTAATGAAATTCTCTCTGAAACCCCGCCCGCTTAACCCCGGCGGATCTGAATGCCGGATTGTTTTTATTCAGGACAAAAAACCGCTGATCAGCGGCGATTCAGATCTGGAAGCGCAGATCAGCGCTCAGATTAAAAAAACCGGTTTCAGCGGCGATTTCGCGCAAACTCCGGTTTTTTCAATCCTTGGAAAAACAAATCCGGAAGAATTGATTCTCACCGGCCTGGGCCCTCGGAAACACTTCCGCATGGAATACCTCGAACGCGCAGCGGCGGCGGCCCTTCGCGCCGGGAAAAAAGCCGGAGTTAAAGTTCTCGCCGTCTCTGCGGACGCTCCGCCTGCCGGGGTCTCCGAAACCGACTTCGTGCATGCCGTCGCGCGCGGAGCAGCCTGGGGAAACTACGGGTTCAACCTTTTTAAAACCGGTCGTAAAAAACGCGATCACGAGCTGTCGGTTGTCTTCACCGGGCCGTTCAAAAACAGCGCCGCCTGCCGTAATGCGCTGACCCGCGCCGAGCTGGAAAGCAGCGCGCTGCTCGCAACCGCCGACCTCGCCAACACCCCGGCAAACGAAGCGACCCCGCAAAAGATTTCCGACTGGGCAAAAAAAACGGCCAAAGAAAACGGCCTCGGTTTTTCCTCGCTGAACAAAGCGGAGCTCAAAAAGAAAAACTGCAACGCCCTTCTGGCGGTTGCGGCGGGCAGTGCGCAGGATGCAAAAATCATTACGCTCGAATACAAAGGCCCCAACCCGAAATCCAGGCCGGTTGTCCTCATCGGCAAAACCATCACCTTTGATTCCGGCGGAATTTCTCTCAAACCCGGCAAAGGCATGAACTGGATGCAGTACGACAAATGCGGCGGAATGGCCGTGCTGGCCGTCATGCAGATGGTCGCTCAACTGAAACCGGAAACCTCCGTCATCGGGATGCTCGCCGTAGCCGAAAATATGCCGGGAGGCAGCGCCGCCCGTCCGGGCGATATCATTAAATCACACGCCGGAAAAACCATTGAAATTCTCAACACCGATGCCGAAGGCCGCCTGATTCTCGCCGATGCGCTTTCGCTTGCTCAACAGCACAATCCGTCCGCGATGGTTGATATTGCCACGCTCACCGGCGCCGTCATTACAGCCCTCGGGCACACCGCCGCCGCCGTTCTCGGCAATGATCCGGACTTGAACCGGTCACTCATCCGTGCGGGCGCCGCCGCCGGAGAACGCTTCTGGGAAATGCCGCTCTGGCCGGAACATACCGACGACATGAACGGCACCTTTGCCGACCTCCAGAACATCGGCAGATCGGACGGCGCTAAAACCAGCACGGCGGCGGCCTTTCTGGCCAGCTTTGTTCCGGAAACCATTCCGTGGGCGCATCTGGACATTGCCGGAACCGCATGGGAAGAAACATCCAAACCCTGGATGGATCCCGGAGCCACCCTCTTCGGCGCCCGCACCCTCATCGAATGGATCAACGGATTATAAACCGGCGCTATTCCGCCAGCTCAACGGACCGTTTTTGCGCGGCCAGAAGCGCCTGAACAATCGCCTCCTTCACTCCGGCATGGTCGAGCGAGCTGATCGCCGCCGCCGTCGTTCCGCCTTTTGATGTGACTTTCGCGCGCAGCGCCTCGGCCTCTTCGCCGGAATCCTCCATCAGCCGCGCAGCCCCTTCGACGGTTTTGAGCGCCAGCTTGCGGGCAATTGCTTTGTCGAGCCCCATCGTTTCAGCCGCCGCCAGCATCCCTTCGAGCAGATAAAACACATAGGCCGGACCGGAACCGCTCAGCGCCGTGACCGCGTCGAGGTCGCGTTCCTTGACCCGAACAGTCACGCCGACACAACCGAGAATGGTTTCGGTCACCTCCATATCCGCCTCATCCGCGTTGACCCCGGCAGCAATCGCCGCAGCCCCCTGCCCGATCAGCGCGGGCGTATTGGGCATCACGCGCACAACACGGAATTTTTCCCCCAGCACCGCCTCAATCTTTCGCGCCGGAATCCCCGCCGCGATACTGATCACCAGCGTTTCAGGCCGTAAAACCGGCGCAATATCCTGAAGAACCTCCAGCATCACCTGCGGCTTCACCGCAAGAATAACGATCTCCGCGTTCTTCACAACATGATTATCCGTGTCGGTCATCACGCCATATTCACTTTCTATCTCGGCAAGCCGTTCCGGACGGACATCCGTCATAACAATTTTTTCCGGCGCGCAAAATTCCGCTGAAATCATTCCGCTGACAATCGCTTCCGCCATATTGCCCGCGCCAACAAAAACAACTTTTGATTCCATGATCATAAACTTCTCCCTGGAGTGGTGGAGTACGGGACTATTGGAGTCATGTCGGTTCAATTTTATAAAGATCATCGCTTTCCTTAATCATCAAATGATCAATCCAACTCCCGTCCTGCTGTTTTTCCTCCAACTTCTCGACGAGCTTAATCAAACCGTTCTCCAGTTTGAAGGCTAATGAATCCATCTTTTCAAATGTCTCCGGCGTAAGATGTCCCGCCCGATGATACGTAGCCAAGGCCGAAACACTTTCGCCCAGCGAACCCAACGCAACATTCAAATGGTAGAGATACTCCTTAATGCCGCGCCGGCAGTATCCTTCTGCAATGTTCCGGTGTATTGAATCAACCGAAGCAATCTGTTGCGAGACGGTTCGCTTCAGTTCGTAAGGAAACGTTTTAAAAGCATCCCATGTCAGAACATAAAGCTCCTGAGCATCCTGCCATACCCGGAGTTTCTGATACCCACGATTTCTGTTCTTTCGTTCTTCCGCCATCGCTCCACCCTCCATTCTCCAACACTCCGCCCTCCATCACTCCATTCTCCATCGCTCCCCAAAAACATCACTTCCCACCCGCACAAACGTTGCCCCCTCTTCAATCGCAATTTCAAAATCATTCGACATGCCCATCGAAAGCTCCGGCAGCGGTGTTCCGGTTTCCTGCCGAAGCTGATCGCGCAGTTTCCGAAGATTGGAAAAATGGACACGCGCCTTTTCCGGATCAGGCGTGAACGGCGGAATCGTCATCAAGCCGTGAACTTCAACCTTACGGCACTGATTGGCCGCCTCGATCAGCGCGCGGGCCTCGCCGGGGGCGCAGCCTTCCTTGGATCCTTCGCCCGAAACATTCACCTGAATCAGCACCGGCAGCGGAACCGCCGCATACTCATCCAACGCCCGGAGCAGTTTTTCTGAATCCACCGAATGGATCATCCGGAACATTCCGGATGCCGCAATCCGCGCCTTATTGCTCTGCAAATGGCCGATCAAATGCCACTGAAGAGAACCGGGGCACTGCGGAATTTTGACATGCGCCTCCTGCACCCGGTTTTCGCCGAACAGAATCTGACCGGCTTCGGCGGCTTCCATCACGGCTTCGGCCGGTTTGGTTTTGGAAACCGCAACCAGTTTCACCTCATCGCGTCCGCGTCCCGCCCGTTCACAGGCGGCGGCAATCCGCGCATTCACCGCTTCAATATTTTCCCGGATACTCATTTGCTTTTCCCGATTTCGCCAACCGACGCATCCTTGCCTTCCGAACTGTACCCGTGAATCAGTAATACCGGTTTCATACATTCTCCTTTTCGGATACAGGTCATATCAGATTTTCAACAGACAGGAAATGCTTTCTGATTTCGCAGCTGTGAAAAAACTGTTCGTAAAAAAACCAAACTGCCTGTAGAATATAGACGCAGGATGAGAACAGGGGTTCAGAAAGGAGCTGTTATGAAAAAAGCAACTGCAGTCGGTTTCATGTCGGTTTTATTAACCGCAGGGACAGTTTCCGCCGAAGTGTCGGTTAAATTCTCGAACAGTAATCTCCCTCCGAATACAACAAACGAACTGGGCGTGCTGACTCTGTCATTCAACGTAGATGCCTCCGGCAACGTTACTCTGGATGCCTCGGCGTCCAACCCCATGCCGATCATTCAGGATGCCGTGAACGCATGGGACGGCCCGGTCGGCGCCATCAGTTATTCAGGCGCATTTAACACCCGGTTTTCACTGGATTTTTATCAGGTTGGCGGATCCGGTTTAAGACTGACAAATCTCGATGGCGGCGGGTTAGGAGTGGCCGGGAAGAGCGCATGGCGGATTGACCGTCCGGGCCTCGAATTTATTGAGGTTTCGACAACGATCAAGGCCGGCATAATAAATTTCCGTTCCGTGAGCTGGGGCTACTGTACCAACGAACAGGCCACCATGCTGCTGCGCGACATGTCCGGCGCGGAAACCAACATGGTGCTGTTCGGTCCGTCCGGCTTATCGACAAACCACTATGGGAGCTGTGACGTATCGGACCAGAATTTGATTCTTCGTGACAACGAATTTTTTCGATTTGGAAACACCTTTCCGGGGCTTGATGCAGAAGGCTATGCGTTAGCCGGATTTACGTTTGATGTGATTGAGACAGCGGTTTCCACCCCGACAACAGTCGGTTTTATCACAGACACGGAAACCCTGCCTTTGATTCTTTCAGAAAACCAAAAACCCGGAAATATTTCTTTCCAGGTATGTGGTTTTCCGGGAATACCCGCTTCCGGCTGTCCGATTTATACCCGCCTGTAACCGAATCCGTCCGGCATGATGGATATACTGAAAGAAATGATTCCGGATTTTCAGGAGACCACAAACATTCCCGTTTTTGATTTCTGATCTTTGATCTCCGACCTCTGACCTCTCCACATCCTTCTCTTTGCGTCTTCGCGTCTTGGCGGTCAAACCTCTTGATTCCGGAAGCAGGGGAGGATCAAGAGTTTTTTAACCACTAATCCTCACTAATCAGCACTAATTTCAATTCCTTTTTCTTCATTAGTGTCCACTAGTGTCCCAGTATTAGTCAAATAACTGCAACTGGTTACAGAAGTCGCCCTTTTTGATAGTGCATTCCCCTTCCTGAAATGCCTGTAAAAGCGGC
>JALOTS010000150.1 GCA_025457785.1 Pontiellaceae bacterium
ACAGTAATCGATGTAAGTGCGCCACACTGCGAGAGATAAAATCTATAGGAATCCCCATACTCTTGCTGAAGCGGAATATTAGTAACGCTATCTGGAACAAACAAATCGCTCGTCTTGCCCAGCGGGCACAGAAGCAGAGACGTTTGAGCTTTGTTATACAAAACCCCGTCAAAACTGCTGTAATTAGTACTAAGTGCATCCACTGTAATCGACGTGAGTCCGATGCAATTATAAAAAACTTGAGAAGGATAACGCATGCTGGCACTGGCGGGAATCGTCAGGTTGCCCGTCAATCCGGAACAATTATAAAACGCACCATTCCCTATGTTGGTGACCCCGGCGGGAATCGTCAGGTTGCCCGTCAACTTGGAACAATTAACACATGCAATGGTTTCGATGCTGGTGACTCCGGCGGGGATCGTCAGGCTGCCCGTCCTGCCTTCCAGACACCGGAGGAGCATGGTTTGTTCTTTGTTATACAAAACCCCGTCCACACTGCTATAGTTGGTATTGAGGCCATCCACCGTAATGGAGGTCAACGCTGAGCAACCAAAAAACGCATCATAAGACGCATACATATCAAAATATTCATAAAGTCCAATGTAGGTTACCCCGGCAGGAATCGTCAGGCCGCCCGTTAGCCCGTAACAATTATAAAACGCCTCACAACCAATGCCGGTGAGCGCGACGGGGAGCGTGAGACTGCCTGTTAACCCGGAGCAATTCCGGAACGCGCGATATCCGATGTTTGTAACCCCGGAGGGGATCATCAGGCCGCCCTTCAGCCCTCGGCAATTATCGAACGCATAGTACCCGATGCCGGTGAGCGCGGCGGGAAGCGTGATGCCGGTCAGTCCTGAACAATTAGCAAACGCCTCGTAATCGATATTGGTAAGACCAACGGGCATCGTGATACCGGTCAGGCTGGTGCGGTTATAAAATGCCCTGTACCCGATACGGGTGACCGGAAGGTCGTTGATGGTGTCTGGAATAACAACGTCCCCGCCCGAACCGGTGTAGCCGGTTATGGTGATTGTCCCGCTATTGGTGGTGTATAAAAAATCCCCGGCGTTTACCGCCACAGGAAAAACTAAAACAAACAACAGACCGGCAAACTTCATATATTTTTTCATTGTCAGAACTCCTTCTTTCCAAAGCAACAGAGCCGCCTGTCTGCGTGCGTACACGCACAGGCAGGCAACCAAATTGTCTGAGTGCCGAGGAATACCCCGCTGCGCCTCGTCGAGACGGCCCCTGCCGAGCTGCCTTGTTATTCGTTATTGGTTTCTTCCCCTTTCCCCCGGCTTCCGGCAAGCAAATAGTTTGAAAAAAGGGGTGTAACCCAGCGTCATTCTGTTTTTTCAGTAAGTCGCCGATCCGTATTTTATTCGACAGCGGAAACGCTTTCCGATAAGGTCCAGTCCGTTTAGTACCCTTAAAGAAGAGGATCTTTTATGAAAAAATACACCTGCACCCCTTGCGGCTACACCTACGACCCCGCCGTCGGCGATCCCGACAACGGAGTTGCTGCCGGAACAGCCTTCGAGGACCTTCCCGAAGATTGGGTTTGTCCCGAATGCGGCGCGGCGAAGGAATACTTCGAAGAAGCTTAGCCGTTAAACGGGAACGGCCTCTGCAAAATTGCAGGGGCCGTTTTTTCAAACATGAAAAAAGTGTTCTGCCTTCAGCATATCCGCGTGACAATGTTTTTGATTTTCGTTCGCAATAGAGGCATTCTCCCCTGCGTTGCGGGTTGGAGCGGTTAAATGCGCGGACTTAAATGGAATAACGGATGACCCTGCGGGTTAACCGTTGCAAACAGGAAAAGTTCAGCGAACCTCGCAACGAATTTAAAAACAGCATCTTAAGTAAATTACCCCGGTAGCTCAGCTGGATAGAGCATCGGATTTCTAATCCGACGGTCACAGGTTCGAACCCTGTCCGGGGTACCATTCTAAATGATGAAAACAAAACAGCATGCAAGACGAGGGAGTATTTTAAAGTGAATCATTCATGGGTGGAAATTGATTTAAACCGGTTACGGCAGAACGTGCGCGCATTGCGCACAGCCATTCCGGAAAAAACCGCCGTCATGCTGGTTGTCAAGGCGGATGCCTATGGCCACGGTTTGATTCCGATTGCAAAAGCGGCATCCGCAGAGGGAATTAACTGGTTTGCGGTTGCGTTTCTTGACGAGGCGCTCAAAATCCGCGAAGCATTGCCGGATGTGAATATTCTGGTTCTGGGGCTGGTATTGCCGGAACATGTGAATCTGCTGCTCGAAAAAAGAATTTTTCCGGTGGTGACCTGTCTCGAACACGGATTGTCAATGGGTGCCGCCGCACAGGCTCTCGGCAAAAAACTTCCGGTTCACCTGAAAGTGGATACCGGAATGGGCCGTCTCGGCGTACAGTGGAACGAAGTTTCAGAAACAGTCAAAAAACTGGATGAAGCGGGCGGGCTGGAGTGGGCGGGCGTGTGCAGTCATTTCGCGCGTGTGGAACCCGACGCGCCGGATCATGCCTCGGTGCAGGCCGTTCGGTTTCAGGCGGCGCAAAACGCTCTGCCTTCCCATGTGTTCCGGCACATTTCCAGCAGCCGTGCCGCGCTGTATTATCCGGAATGGGATTTTAGCGGGGTCCGGCAGGGAATCGTACTGTACGGGTACGGCGCGACCGATCCAAAGGGCCGGTTTCAAACCTCCCCGATTCTTCAATGGAAGACGCGGGTGGTGCAGGTTAAAAAAGTTCCTGCCGATTATGCCGTCGGTTACTACGGAACCTATCGCACGGAATACCCCACACAGATTGCCACATTGGCCGTCGGTTATGCGGACGGATATAACCGTGCGCTGAGTAATCGCGGCGATGTGCTGATCGGGGGGCGGCGTTGCGCCGTGGTCGGTCGTGTCAGCATGAACTGGATCGCGGCGGATGCCGGCCCGGACTCCGGTGTCAAGGTCGGAGATGAGGCGGTTCTGATCGGAAAACAGGGCGAAGAAGCGATTTGGGCCGACGAACTGTCTAAAATCTGCCGGACTATCCCCTATGAAATTCTGACCAGCATCCATGCGGCCCTCGAACGCCGATATATCTGAGTCAGCGGAGCCGCAACCGGCGTTTGAGCATGACAGGACGACCTCTCCCGCTCATTCTGCACGGCCCCTGCCGAACTGCCTTGCATTCAGTTTTTCATTATGGGCTGCTGGATACTCCCATACGCCCGCGCTCCCATACCCGTCTTAGGGCGGCGGAACCGCCGACCTTAATAGTTTTCTTTTTTCACTTCAAAATACGCCTGAGGATGAAGACAGGCCGGACATTTAACCGGAGCTTTTTTCCCTTTGTGGATATACCCGCAGTTGCGGCACATCCAGTACACTTCACCCTCTTTTTCGAACACCATCCCCTTTTCGAGATTTTCGAGCAGTTTAAGGTATCGCTTTTCATGTTCGTATTCGACTTTTGAAATCTGGGAGAAGGCCGCCGCCGCTTCCGGAAAACCCTCTTCGCTTGCGACCTTGGCGAAGGCCGGATAAAGCTCCGTCCATTCTTCATTTTCGCCCGCCGCCGCCATTTTCAGATTTTCTGCGGTGCTCCGTGTGATTCCCGCAGGATAAGCCGCCGTGATTTCAACTGCTCCGCCCTCCAGAAAATTGAAAAACCGCTTGGCATGCTGTTTTTCCTGACCTGCGGTTTCTTCAAAAATCGCCGCGATCTGCTCAAGCCCCTCTTTTTTTGCCGCGCTGGCGGCAAATTCATACCGATTGCGGGCCTGACTTTCCCCGGCAAAGGCCTTGAGAAGATTCTGTTCTGTTTTTGTTCCCTTCAGTAATGTCATCATTTTCTCCTATGGTTGTTTCAAGTGAGCTTTTCCGGTATAGGTCGGCGCGTTCTTCGGCGCAATCCCTTTCAATACCTTGTGATAATACCGGTAGGTAATCTCTTTTGCGCTGGGATCGGTAATCTTCCCGTTCTCCACCTCTCCGACAAAAAGGGTGTGCGTTCCTGCGTCAAATGCGTTGGTTACGCGGCATTCCAAAACGGTCATCCCCTTTTCAGGAAGAATCGGAACGCCGGTTTTCTCCCCTTTTTCCCAGCGGATTCCTTCAAATTTATCGACCGTCCGCCCGCTCTTGAAACCAAACAAACGAATCAATGCCGGATCCACCGATTCAGACAAAACCGTAAGACCGAATGCTCCGCAGGATTTGATTTTATCGTGGGTGAAATTATCCCGGCTGCAGCTCACCGCGATTTTGACAGGCGATGCAGTGACCTGAAACGCCACGTTGACGATACATCCGAACGGTATGCCGTTTTCACATGCAGTCAAAATGTAAAGGCCGTAACTCAATGTCCCTTCAGGAAACCGTTCCATAAAACCTCCAGACGGATCGGAAGCGTATAAAAGAAAAAAAAACAATTCAAGGGCGAAGCACCGCTAAAAAAACAAACCAACCTTGAACGTGTGCCGCATTCAGGCACACGAACAAGGTCAGATTCCTCATCGACGGGCAAAACCGAAGGTTCTGAACCGCAACGGGATTACTTTTCGCCCAGCGTCAGCTTTTTGCCGGAATCGATCCACTGCTGAAGAACGATCTTGCAGTAGTTGCTTTTGGAAAGGTGCATGGAGTTCGCACGCTTTTCCAGCTCGTTCGCCATTTTTTCACACATATTGATCCCGATGGTCTTGGTGCCTTTTCCAATTGGATTCGTTGCCATACTCATCTCCTTCTTTATTTTTACCTGCATTAACGCGCCGCGAACCGGTATCTGCTGTTTTCTGAAACACCCCGACCGGAAGCCGAACCGGCTGTCCATGCCGTATAATTCAGATAAACCAATCCCTTTTCGCAGCACCCAACGATTAAATCATCCGGATTTGGTCGGGGTGACAGGATTTGAACCTGCGACATCTACACCCCCAGCGTAGCGCTCTACCAGTCTGAGCTACACCCCGACAACGACTAAAGCGCGAGAGGCTATCACTTGACGTGAATCGGGTCAACGCGAGATTACTCATTTGCGAAATGAATTTCCCGAATTTCCCAAGACGATCAAAGGATCGGATTTCTGCACAAATCCGTTTTGCAGCGCTAAAGTCAGGGAAATGAACGTCTTCATTTCCCTTTGCATCCATTCTTCTGCGCAACCGAACGGGTTTTCAGGGCGAAACGAACCGGAAAAGTTCCGTCAATGTCCCGTCGCCAAGATCCATCCCGCAGGCGACTTCGTCGAGGGTTACCTGTGCCGGCACCTGATCGACGGGGAGTTTGACTTCCAGTACGCCGCAGGACAGAACTGCTTCAAGGCCGCTGACCGCCTCTCCATCGGTCATTCCGTAGAGAACCGATCCGCTGGTCCACAGGTCAACGGTATGCCGGTTGTCGCCGTCGCGATAGCTCAGGCGGAGTTTGAAATAGACCAGCACGGTGTCGGATACGCTGAACGGACAGCCGTTCAGCAGCAGGGCGATATTGTTTCCGCTCAGCGCTGCGGCGACTTCCTGTGTCACCGATGCATAGCTGAACGCGATACGCGGAATATCCGTCCAATCATCCGCCGAGCCGTCCACTGTAATCGCCGCCTGCGGCATCGATTCCGTAACAACCATCTGCTCCACGCTACCGGGGCTTCCCATCGGGGCAGACGACGGAGCGGGCGGTTCATAGGAAGTCAATTCCCAAAGCTCCCCATCCTGAAGCCGCTTGACCAAGCCGACATTCTCGGCATACCAAGCGATCTCCGAAGAAGCATGCCCGTTGAATGTCGCGGTTGCGATCACTTTCCAGCAATCGTAGGATCCTGCAGGCACCGCAACT
>JALOTS010000151.1 GCA_025457785.1 Pontiellaceae bacterium
CATCATTCCTCTTGCGTGATGTCGTCCAGGCTCAAATCGCCGTGAATCCGGATGATGCCGTTTTCTTCCGAGACGTGCAGGTCGCGTCCCGGAAAGGCTTCCGGAATCCGCTTCTCCAATTGCTGAAAAACTTTTTGTCTGATCTCCGCCCGGATTTCTTCTGAAACCCGCAACAGGGTGGAGATGCGGATTTCGACAATATAGCCTGGTCCGAGCTTAGAGCCGTAACCGACGGAAAAGGCCGCGCCCACATTGAACAGGCCGTCATCTTCCGGGTTGGCGGTGGCCCCTCGTTTGGAGCGGGACGGGTGAAGCGTGTACCGCCCGCCGTACTCGGTTTCGAGTTCGTGGTCAATGGCATCGAAGACGCTTTTGAGCTTCATCTCCCATACTCTGACCTTTTCTCCGCGCAAACCGGTTATTCCTTCGTTGCGGAAATCGCAGCGTACCAGGTGCTATCCAGACGGTCGCGGTCGCCCTGCGGACGGTTGTTATAGTCGTTGCGGATTCCAAGTTTGATTTTCCACCATTCGGCAGTGACGGGGAGCGCCAGATAGGAGTCCTGTGTGATCAGGCAGTCTTTGAGATTTTCAACGGAAGGTGTGTAGGTCAGATCGTTTTTGACTTCCCAGCGGGTTTTAAAGCGGTAGAAGTGAGAGAGTCCGAAGTCCAGTCCCGTAAAACCGTCGTTTTTTGCGGCATCTGTGTACTGCTCATAACGGTATGAAAGACCGGCGCAGGCCGAGAGTTTATAGATGGCTGTATCGGACCATCGGTAGGAAAGACCGCTTGCTGCGGTGGAGCGCAGATCGAGGTTTTCATATTCATCCTTTTCGAACTCGGCACGGATGTACCAGCCCAGGGGACTGAGGACGTACCAGGAATATTGACCGCCGGCAACGCTTTCATTGGCGGTTTCAGTCCCTTCGGTTCTGGTTTGAGAATAACGTCCGTACATTTTCAGTTCGTTTTTCGGGCCGGACAGAACGGACATTAAAGAGGCGGCTATGTTCCGCTGGGATGTGTTTCCCGATTTTCCGGACGCTTGAGCTGTCAGGTCGGTTTTCCATTTGCGCTGTTTTGCGGCGAGTTCCGCTTTACGGGCGGTTTCTTTTGGATCTTCTGCGCCTTGCGGCCAGAGTTCTTTTATGCGGGTCAATGCAATTTCCGTTTCTCCGATGTTCACGTTTCCCGATGCGGAGGGGTTGATTGAACCGGTTAAAACCGATTCATCATTCAGTCGGACGGACGCGGCCTGCGAAACCGACAGCCCGCTGACACCGGTTCGCGGAATACGGAGTGAACCGGCGGATTCAGTTTGAATGGTCAGGGTTTCGGCGGAGAGCGAGGTGACGGTGCCCTGAATGACGGAGCCGTCGGTTGTGCGAACTTCATCGGCCATCAGGAGAGAACCCAGTGCGAGGCTGATTGTAAAAACGGCTGCTTGGTTCATAAGAGGCGATCCTTTCGGTTTGTTATGGGTTTGCTGTTGGCGCGGAGTCTAAACAAAAAGTTCCGAGGGGTGGAATCTTTTTCTGGTTTCAAAAAACATTCAGCTTATCTCCGGCTGTTGCGCATAGCGCGGCGGGCCTCCATGTCGGAAGTTTTTTTCTTAAGGGTCTCGCGTTTATCCACGGTGTCTTTGCCTTTGCACAGCGCCAGTTCGATTTTTACCTTTCCGCCTTTCAGATAGGCTTTGAGCGGCACGAGCGTCAGCCCCTTTTCGGCGGTTTTACTCTGAAGGCGGAGGATTTCTTTTTTGTGCAGCAGCAGGCGGCGGGCGCGGTTTGCCGCATGATTATGAATGTTGCCGTGCGAGTAGGGCTGGATGGTCAGTTGAAGGACTTCAACCTGTCCGTTTTCAATATGGGCGTAGGCTTCGTCGATGCGGATGTGCCCGTCACGGATGGATTTAACCTCGGTGCCGCGCAGTTCAATGCCCGCTTCAAGTTTTTCCAGAACGTGGAAATCCCGGAATGCTTTGCGGTTGGTCGCCAGCACGCCGTCCGGGGATCCCTGTTTGTTGTTTTTATCCGCCATGAATAACCGATCCAAACCGTTCAGTGACTAAAAAGTACAGTCCGCAGATGTGCACGGATTGCCGCAGATAGTCCTTTCCGGTTTCTCCAAAGCCCCTCTGCGGAAATCTGCGGTTATCTGCGGAAAAAATTTTATTTCGGAAGCGCCGCGCCGGATGTTGCGCGGTTAAATGAAGTTGATAAAAGGGTACGGAGCGCTAGAGAATGATATCGGCGCCTTCATCAAACACGTCGAAGGACGTTCCCATATCAATGGGCTGAACCCCCATTTCGACGGTCAGTTTGCCTTCGACAATTTCCTTGAGGACGACATCATGAAAGTCCTGTTCCGGGAAGTCCCGTTTGACCATCGGGCGTTCGCCGCGAATGAGTTGACGGGTCCGGTAGGAAACAAGATTCACCAGTGTCGGGATGCTTCCGATTTTTTCTTCTGCTTTACTCAGGTATTCGAAGTTCATAAGACGGGCTCCTCTTTTAAAAGGTACAAAGGGGAGGGACTATACGGCCTCTGCCGGGTTGCGTCAATGGGTAGTTTCCTTGTTTTTTCGCTTAATTTCTCCTTTTGTCCGGTTTTATCCGGCGGAGCGGGGCAGGTTCTTAAAGTCAGGTTCTTCGTCCGGCGGGTCAAGCTGTCCGTGGAACCGGAGTTTTCTTTTTTGCCGGATACGAAGAAAACGGGGACGTTCATTGTGTTACCGATCCTGACACCTGTTTTTCTCGTTCCCGCTGCAGTGCGGCGGCGACCCAGCGCGACTGTTTGGCAAGGCCCATCAGGATTTTTACATCATTGCCGGTCAGTTTTCCCCGGCTGAAAATGCGGCGCAGTCCGAGCATCATGTGGTCGAGCTTTTCTTTTTCGCAGAATCCGGTTTCCAGCATCATCGCGCTCCAGGCGGCGTAGAGCCGCTCGCGCATCGCGCCGTCGGCTTCCGGCGAGCATTCGGCGGGCGGCTCGTAGGCGGGGGAGCCCGCCAGCAGAAAAAGCTCGTAGCAGCAGACCATCACGGCATGGGAAAGGTTGAGGGAGCGGTACAGTTCGCTGGAGGGAATGTTGATGATGTGGGTGCAGACAGCGATTTCCTCATTGAAGAGTCCTTTATCCTCGCGCCCGAAAATCAGAGCCGTTTTGTGGTGCGCGGCGGATTCCAAAATAACCGGCGCGATTTCGCGCGGCAGATAAGCGTGGTCGCGATAAAGGCCGGTGCGGGCGCTGGTTCCGGCCACAACGGTGCAGTCAGCGACTGCGTCTTCCAGTGTTTGGAACGTTTTGATTTGATCCAGCAGGGGCTCCGCCTTGTATGCCATTTTGCGGGCCTCGTTCCAGTTAAGATCTTCCCTCGGAGAAACTAATGCAAGATCGGTCAGGCCCATATTCATCATGACACGGCAGATTGAGCCGATATTTCCGGCAAATTTCGGATCAGTCAGAACAATTCGGATGTTTTCGAGCGGATTCATAAATTTATATTTTTGGTGCAGGATGGCATAAAAGAAGCTAGTTTACCGTGGTTTCAATTGAGTAAATTAAAATGCACGGCAAGAATGCCGGAAACGGAGGGAAAATCCTATGAAAATAAAAACAGTTGTTTCGGGGACGGGAATTATTTTGTTATTGGCGGGATGCGCATCGGTTCTTCACCGGCAGGCCACAGTGGCTGACGGAGTGATTCAGAACAGCGCACTGGGCGTTTCCGGGTTTTCTCTCAAACTTCCGGACGGTTATACACTTTATCAGCCGAATGCCGAAACTCCGCAGGAATGGAACGAATTGCAGCGTATGGCCATCCGGATTTATGACCTGAACAGGGACTATCATCCGCGCGGAAATGAATTGTTTTACGAGAGTTTTCTGCTGATGTCCGATACCCGTTGTTTTTTGCTGGTTACCCTCAAGGCCAATGACGCAACGCGCCTGGATCCCGCGATCTTTGACAGCGATCTCCTTTCGCAGGCGGATCTTCTGCCGCTGTACAACGTGACAGAAAGCCGTTCGGCCGCATCGGGCGGCAGCCGCTTTTCCGGTGTTTTCTGTCGAGGCAGCGCATATGAACGGGACGGCCTGCTTTTCCCTAAATCGAAGAAAAACAGCCTGATGTTCAACTATGAGGCGTATAAGGTGGATGGCGGGAATCGCGATCAGTATGTGCTGATGGGAATGGCTTTGCCGGATCACGCCGGATCGCTGACCGCGCCGATGCGGCAAATAATGGACGATATGAAGTTTTAACACATTGAATTTTCTCTTTTGAAATACTTCCGTCCCATGCCTGGAACCTCTACATCCGTCTTGCGCCCCGTTTGCGTCGATCTTGACGGGACGCTGGTAAAGACCGACACCTTTGCGCAGGCCCTGCTGCTGCTCGTGCGCACTCGTCCCGCCGCATTTTTTTCGGTTTTGCGCTGCGCATCGGGCGGCCTTGCCCTCCTTAAACAGCGTGTTGCGCGGGAAGTTCAGCTCGACCCCGCCGCGCTGCCGTACCATCAGGAGCTGCTCGCTTTCCTGAAAAGCGAACGGGCAAAAGGTCGTGAGCTTTTGCTGGTCACGGCATCCGATGTACAGCCCGCCCGCGCCATTGCCGCATATCTTGGAATTTTTTCCGATGTGATGGCGAGTAACGGCACGATCAATCTGAAGGCTGAACGCAAACGGGACGCGCTGGTCGCCCGTTTCGGCGAAAAAGGCTTCGACTATGCCGGCAACGCCACAGACGATCTTCCGGTCTGGGAAGCGGGTGCCGCCGTTTTTGCGGTGAACCCCTGTAATCCGGTTCGCCGCGCACTTGCAGGCCGTCCCGTCCGGTTTTTTGAAGACCGTCCGCCGAAATGGAAAGCCTGGATGAAAGCACTGCGGGTTCATCAGTGGACGAAAAATGTTCTCATTTTTCTGCCGATGATGCTGGCTCACGAGCTGACAACGCCTTCGCTTTATATCGACGCGGCCTTCGCGTTTTTTTCTTTCAGCTTCGCGGCCTCGGCCATCTATATTTTAAACGATCTGCTGGATCTTCATGCCGATCAGAATCATCCGCGCAAAAAAAACCGTCCCTTTGCGGCGGGCAATCTGAGCCTGTTGGCGGCCGTTATCGCCGCGCCGCTTCTCGTGGTTGCGTCGCTGGGCATCGCGCAGCTTCTTCCTCCTTCTTTCACCTTCATTTTACTGATTTATCTGGCGGTCACCACGCTATACTCATGGCGGCTGAAACAGCTTCCGCTGTTCGACGTGCTGACGCTGGCCGGACTCTACACCGTCCGTATTCTGGCCGGAACCGAAGCCTACGGCATTGAAACATCGATCTGGCTGATTGAATTCTCTGTTGCCCTCTTTTTCAGCCTTGCGCTGGTTAAACGCTACTCGGAGTTGCGTGAGGCGCTTTTGGCGCATCCCGAAACTATCGGCTCACGCGGGCGCGGCTATCACGCAGTTCATCTCCCCTGGCTGGCCCGCGCCGGAATTTTCAGCGGCATTCTCTCTGTTGTTGTTTTGATGTTTTACATTAACAGTGAAAAGGTTGTTCAGTTTTACAACAGGCCGTTTCTGCTCTGGCTGCTCTGTCCGCTGCTTCTCTTCTGGATCGTCCGCGTCTGGAGACTGTCCATGCGCGGAACTCTGTCCGACGACCCGCTTGACTTTGCCGCCCGCGATCCGCAAACGTGGATCATCGGCATACTCAGTGTTATTGTTTTAATTTCAGGAAGTATTTGAAGGGCGCCCCTCCAAATACTTCCTGAAATTAAAACAATAACACTGAGTATGCCGATGAT
>JALOTS010000152.1 GCA_025457785.1 Pontiellaceae bacterium
TATCAGAACGGGCAAGACTTGTCGATAAAAACGCACCATTTTCGGCGGATATTTTCAGAAAAAACCACCGTGCAAAAGCGGCTTAACTAAGTGCCATTCCGGACTGAACTCTCCGCCCCGCGCAAAACTCATGAATTCAAACCTGCCTTCTTAAAGTCCGGCGTGCCATTCCTGCAGGGAACGCATCGGTGTTTCGCCCTCCCGCCGCGCCGTAACTCCCTCCGCCGCCGCAACCGCCGCCGCGATGGTGGTGATGTATGGGATTTTGTGTTTAATGGCCGATTTGCGGATGTATGAGTCATCATGCGCACTGAGCTTGCCGGCCGGCGTATTAATGATCAGATGAATTTCTCCGTTCTTAATTGCGTCTCCAATGTTCGGACGGCCTTCGTGCAGTTTAAGGATCACCGCCGCTTCAACGCCGTTTTCTTTGAGAAATGCGGCGGTGCCGCTGGTGGCCAGCAGCTTAAAACCGTTCTCTTTAAACCGCCGGGCCGCAACGGCCATCTGTTCCGAGCGGTCTCTCGGGGCAATCGTCAACAGAACCGTGCCCTTTATCGGCAGTCGGCTTCCGGCGGCATCCTGCGCCTTGTAAAAAGCGCGTCCGAAGGAGAAGTCGATTCCCAGAACTTCGCCGGTTGAGCGCATTTCCGGACCGAGCACCGGGTCCACTTCAGGAAACATGTTGAACGGAAAGACGGCTTCTTTAACACCGAAATGCGGAACAGCCTTCCGCTTCAAGTCAAAGTCGCTGAGCTTTTTACCGAGCATAATCCGGGTCGCCAGATTGACCATGGAGATTCCGCAGACCTTGGAAACCAGCGGCACGGTACGCGAGGCGCGCGGGTTGGCTTCCAGCACATAAACCACATCCTGGCAGATGGCATACTGAATGTTCATCAGCCCGACCACGCCCATTTCTTTGGCAATGGTACGGGTATATTCATAGATGGTTTCGATATGTTTCTCCGGAATGCCGACCGGCGGAATCACGCAGGCGGAATCGCCGGAGTGAATGCCGGCCAGTTCAATATGCTCCATGACGGCGGGTACAAACGCATCTTCGCCGTCGGCGATGGCATCGGCTTCGGCTTCAATCGCGTTTTCAAGATAACGGTCGATCAAAATCGGGCGGTCCGGCGTAACGTCCACTGCGGCGGCCATGTAATTGCGCAGCATCGGTTCGTCATACACAATTTCCATGCCGCGTCCACCCAGCACATAGGAGGGACGCACCATCAGCGGATAACCGATTTTCCCTGCAATACGGATGGCATCATCCATATTCACCGCCATATCACTTTCGGCCATCGGGATACCGAGCCGCTTCATGACCCGATTAAACTGGTCGCGGTCTTCGGCCAGATCAATAACGGCGGGTGACGTGCCCAGAATATTCACTCCGGCCTCTTCGAGCTGGCGGGCGATGTTGAGCGGTGTCTGACCGCCGAACTGGCAGATGACTCCGGCGGGTTTTTCTTTTTGGTAGATCTGCAGCACATCTTCAACGGTAAGCGGCTCGAAGTAGAGCTTGTCGGATGTGTCGTAATCAGTGGAAACGGTTTCCGGATTGCAGTTGACCATGACGGTTTCATAGTTCATGCCGCGAAGCGCAAACGCGGCATGCACGCAGCAATAGTCGAATTCGATGCCTTGTCCGATCCGGTTGGGGCCGCCGCCGAGAATCATCACCTTGTTCGGATTCGATGAAGCCCCGGTTGTATCCGGCGCGTTGTAGCTGGAATAGTAATAGGCGGCATTTTCCACGCCGCTGACCGGTACGGCGTGCCAGCCTTCCACAATTCCGGCCCGGGTGCGCTGTTCACGGATGGTTTTCTCCGGAATATTGAGAATACGGGCCAGATAGGCATCGGCAAAGCCATCCTTTTTCGCGAGCGCCAGCAGATCGTCCGGCAGAGATTGGCCTTTGTATTTAAGAACCTGTTCTTCGCGTTCGACCAGTTCCTTCATCTGCTGCAGGAACCAGATTTTGATACCGGTCATGCGGTGCAGCTCCTTCAGATCCGCGCCTTTCCGCAAGGCTTCGTAGAGTACAAACTGGCGCTCGCTGGTCGGAAACGCCAGCCGGGCCATCAGTTCTTCGGTAGCGTCCGTTTTCCAAACCTCGGATCGATTTCTGAACCGCTTCTTTGTAATTTTTGCCGATGCTCATCACTTCGCCGACTGCGCGCATCTGTGTGCCGAGCTTGTCTTCAACACCTTTAAATTTTTCAAAGGCCCAGCGGGCGAACTTAATCACCACGTAATCGCCGGACGGCGTGTATTGATCGAGCGAGCCATCGCGCCAGTAGGGAATGTCCTTCATAGTCATTCCGCCGGCCAGCATGGCGGAAACCAGCGCAATCGGGAAACCGGTCGCTTTGGAAGCCAGTGCAGAGGAGCGTGACGTGCGCGGATTAATTTCAATTACAACAATCCGATCGCTGACCGGATCATGCGCAAACTGCACGTTGGTTCCGCCGATCACGCCGATCGATTCGACAATCGCATAGGCGGCCTTTTGCAGCCGGTCCTGCAGTTCCTGAGAAATGGTCAGCATCGGTGCGGAACAGAACGAATCGCCGGTGTGTACGCCCATCGGATCGATGTTTTCAATAAAACAGACGGTAATCAGCCTGTTGTCGGCATCGCGCACCACTTCGAGTTCCAGCTCTTCCCAGCCGATAACGCACTCTTCGACCAGAATCTGGCCAACGCGGCTGGCGGAAATTCCCCGCGCCGCAATCACCCGCAGTTCTTCCAGATTATAAACAATTCCGCCGCCGGTTCCGCCCATCGTGTAGGCCGGACGAATCACTACCGGATAGCCCAGTTCTGCGGCGATTTTTTCAGCATCTTCCACGGTGTAAACCGCTGTGCTCTTCGGCATTTCAATTCCGAGAAGGTCCATCTGCTTTTTAAATTCAACGCGGTCTTCGCCGCGCTCAATGGCATCCAGCTTAACGCCGATCACTTCCACTCCGTACTTGTCGAGAATGCCCTGTTTTGCCAGATCCGAAGAAAGATTCAGCGCAGACTGTCCGCCCAGATTGGGAAGGAGCGCATCGGGCCGTTCTTTGGCGATAATTTTTTCGAGCGTCTCGACGTTGAGCGGCTCAATGTAGGTGACATCCGCCATGCCGGGGTCGGTCATAATGGTGGCGGGGTTGGAGTTGACGAGCACGATTTTGTAACCCAGCCTGCGCAGAGCCTTGCAGGCCTGCGTGCCGGAATAATCGAACTCACAGGCCTGCCCGATAATAATAGGCCCCGATCCAATAATCATGACGGTGTGAATATCCTGCAACTTTTTCATTATAAGCTCCTTTCTATGATCCTGTTATATACAAACTGCTTCCGGCGAAATTGGCCTCGCTGGTGGCATTCACCCCGAGGCGGCGCAGTCCGGTTTCGTCACCCGGAGAAGGGATATGCGACAAATGCACTTCGCAACCGCGCAACAACGGCAGCTTTTCCATTGCCATTTGCGCGGCAGGATTGCCTGCGGCGCTGACGCTGAGCGAAATCAGCGTTTCTTCCAAATCAAGGCTTGGCGATTTGCCGTTCAGCAAGTCGAGTTTGAGATGGCGGATCGACTCAATCACGCCGGGACTAAGCAGCAGCATCTCATCAGGAAGCCCGGCCAGCACCTTCAGCGCGTTCAGAAGCATCGAAGAGGCTGCGTGAAGCAGCGGTGAATTACAGCCCGTCACCATTCTGCCGTCCGGCAGTTCTATTGCGGCGCCGCAAAAAATTCCCTCACGCCCTTTTTTGTGTTCTTCGGCCCGCCGGGCCGCATCACGGGCCGGAAGAACCACCGGACGATTTTCCGGCTCTGCACCCGCCTCCTTCAACAGCAGCTCGATGCGTTCAACGGTCTTCTGATCTGCATTTCCCTGCGCATAATCACATCGATACCGGAAAACCCGGCGGATGATTTCCTGAACCGAAGCTGTACGAACGGCTGCATCGTTCACGATGGCGAATCCGGCCCGGTTCACTCCCATGTCGGTAGGCGACTGATAAATCGAACGCTCGCCTGTAATCCGTTCCAGAATCCGTTTCAGCACCGGAAAAATTTCAATGTCACGGTTATAATTTACCGCTTTCTCTCCGTGCGCCTCCAGATGAAACGAATCCAGCATGTTAAAATCGCCGATATCTGCGGTAGCCGCTTCATAAGCCATATTGACGGGATGTTTCAGCGGGAGATTCCAAATCGGAAAGGTTTCGAACTTTGAATAGCCGGACGAAACACCCCGCCGGTGATCATGATAAAGCTGACTCAAACAAACGGCCATTTTGCCGCTTCCTGGTCCAGGTGCCGAAACCACGACGATGGGCTTCGCGGTTTCAATGAACGGATTCGCGCCGTAGCCGTTGTCGCTGACAATCCGGTCCACATCCGTCGGATAGCCCTTAATAGCGCGATGGATATACACGCGGATCCCGCGCCGCTCCAGCCGGTTGCGGAACTGAATGGCGGCAGGCTGTTCATCAAACCGGGTAATTACCACTCCGGCAAGCGCCAGACCCCATTCCCGCAGGTCGTCCATCAGGCGCAGCATATCGGCATCATAGGTAATTCCGAAATCCGCCCGTATTTTTTTGCGTTCGATATCGCCCGCATAAATGCAGAGAATAATTTCAGCGCGGTCGCGCAGACGATGAAGCAGCCGGATTTTGACATTAGGATCAAAGCCGGGCAGAATGCGCGCGGCGTGATAATCAAACATCAGTTTGCCGCCGAATTCGAGATAAAGCTTGTTGTGAAACCGCTCGGCGCGCTGAATAATGCAGGCACTCTGCTCATCTAAATACTTTTCGTTATCAAAACCGACCTTATTCATCGTCGCCTGCGTCCTTCTGCCGTTTAAACGGTATTTAAAATTCCATCGGGTCGGGAACGCATTCTATCGAACAGACCGTACGGAGCAACCAAAACCGTAAACTTTGTACCGTTCCGTCCGGTACGGACTGAATATAAGAAAAATTTCCGGCTTATTGAGCGAAAAACAGCCCGAAACCTTTCGTTGTATGAAACCTTTCGCCATCTGGACCGCTGAATCTGCGGATATCTCTTTTTTCCGCAGATTCAGCGAAAAACCAAAAAAACGTCCGGTCAATGATCGGTTCGAACATCGATCTGATAAAAACAGGCTCCGCCCGCCGGAGGCTTGGGATCGGTCCAGTTATTCGTCGGCGGTTTTCCCGGAACGCCTTCGGCGATGCATTTAAATCCCGACAGCAGGTTGGTGCTGCGGTAAATGTTGTAGAAGCGCTCTTTCGCGCTCGGCCAGCACAGAAGTTTTTCTCCGTGACTGAAAATCATTTCCGCTTTGAACAGGGCCTGCGGATTATTGGGGTCGGTTCCGGTCAGCCATTCCGCCCAGTCGTCCATTCCGTCGCCGTCGGTGTCGGTCAGCACGGCGCTGCTCTCCCCCTCGCCGGGGTCATGTTGTCCGTTCCGGTTCAAGTCCTCCTGATCGTCAGTCAGGCCGTCGCCGTCGGAATCGGTACTGCACGGATTCATTTCTCCGGGATCGCGCACTCCGTTATGGTTGGCATCTTCCAGTCCGTCGGAAATTCCGTCGCCGTCCGTATCCGCAGTCCGGGGATCGCTTTCACCGGGATCCACTATGCCGTTCTGATTGCGGTCTTCGACTCCGTCCATAATCAGATCATCGTCTGTATCGGGATCGTTATAAAGAGTGCCGGTCGATTTTTCGAGATCGTCATACAGGCCATCCCGATCCTCGTCGCCATCCACTTTGAACGGTGCCGCTTCACTCCAGTCCGACCACAGTCCGAACTCGTCCATGTATTTCACCTGCCATGTGTAACCCTGTCCGGGCGCCAGAAGACTCGTCTGGACAGAATACTCGGCGGCGGTTATTGATTCCGTATCGAGCACCGTTGAACCGGACTCATTTCGAATCAAAAACCGGGCCGCGCCGAATTCGTCACCGTTCGGGTCGCTGAAATCCGAGGGCACCAGTCGCGGAATGATTCCCACGGTAACGCCGTTCGGCGACAGACTGACCGGCTGCGCCGGAGCGTGGTTAACCCGTATCGCTGCCGAAGCGGAGGATTGATTTCCGGCCTCATCCCGCGCCTCCATTTCCAGCAGGTATTGCAGCGCCATCGGCAGATCGATGAAAAGCCGCTGGCCGTCGCCCCAGGCGACCGGTTCCCAATCGCTCCACCCGCCGCCGTTGACGCGGAAGCGGGCCTGCACCGGAGCAATCTGTTCCATAATTCCAAAGCGCGCAACAAACCGGTTCGTCAGGGTCATTTCCCGATCCGTTTCGGAGGTCAGCAGCAGCGCATCAATCTGCGGTGCCTGCCGGTCGAGGACAATGCGGGCAAACCGGTTCTGAGACAAATAACCGGCGCCGTCCTGAGCCTGCGCCTGAAAAACGAACAACCCGTCGGCCCAGACATTGGTCATTCCGGCGGCGGCAAACGGCAGTGAAACATTCACAACGGCCTGCGTTCCGCTGTACGGCCCGTATTTTTGTGAACTGCCGGATTCGAGCACAAACACCTGAGTATCCGTAAGCACCCGATTGTCAAACGTTGCCATATGCAGTGTAACCGTCGGACTTTGCGTGTAAAGACTCGTATCATTAATCCAGAAACCCAGCGCGGGCGGAAACAGATCGCTGGCAGGAATCGCAGACACTTCGCTGCCGGTCTGACCGGCGCGATCCACCGCACGGATCAGCAGATTCGAGAAGGAGGAATAAAACGGCAGTTCGAGGAACGGGGAATAGTCGCACGACTGCCAGAAAAAGCCGTTATCGAGCGAATACTCAAGCCCCGCGACACCGGAGCAATCATCGCAGGCTGTTAATGCAATGCGCAGAATACCGGCATTGGTATCGACCGCCGTGATCTGCATATTCGTAATCACCGGCGGCTCAAGATCAATCCAGACCGAGTCGTAATATGTTTTCGACTGAACCGTATCGAACTCATTGCTGTATTGCACGGCAACCATTTTCCGCCCGCTTCCGGTGAATGTCACATTGGTCAGCGGCGATGCCGGACCGGTGTAAGGCTGCCACACTTCGCTGTCGCAAACGCCGTCCGCCGCAACCCGGATGCTCCCTGCCCTGCTTTGATGAAGAATGTAATGGATCGTGGCGTATCCGACGGCCGGATTCCACGGAGCAAGTTCCCACAGATTACCATGGAAAGCATACGACGGATTTCCTGTTCCATATTCGCTCCAGCCGGAGGCGATCGAATAGAAATTTGTCGCATTGGATGTCAACGAATAGAGCAGAAGATAATAGGTTGTTCCCGCCACTAATTGAGGCGGCGATGAAAAAACCGCTTTACAGACAGAATTCGTACGCAAGCGGTCGGCGGAAATTGATGTTTGCGCCAGCGTGGTTGATTCACAGGCCGGATCAAGATCATCCAGTGCGAAAACCAGCTTCAGATGCAAGTCGCCCGGATTGGCCGTGACTGTTCCATTAATTTGAACCGATGAAATATGAACCGCAGATGTAACCGACAGCGCCTGCGCGATGTAGCGGTTGGTTCCGATAAGAATCGAACTCCCGTACGAGGGTTCGTTGGTCACCTCAACATCTGCGGGGGGAACAATCAGCACATCCAGCGGGACGTTGGTGGAAAAATAAAAGTCGTTTCCATCCGCCAGACGAATCTTCGCGGAGGTGTCCACCGTAATGCTGTCGGAGCAGGTTGCGGTATTGCCCGCCGCGTCACAAAGGAGTGCCTCGACGGCAATC
>JALOTS010000153.1 GCA_025457785.1 Pontiellaceae bacterium
GAGTTGGCTTCGGATAGTGATTATGTATGTTTCCATATGCAGTTTTCTCACAGGGGACTTGAACCCCATTAACAACACGCCCGTGCCGGGCGTACACAATTGATCGGACGACTGGATGCGCAATTTGGGCTCCTGGTCAGCGCCGACGCTGAGACTGCCGACGACATCCACCCGGTCGCCGCGCCGGGGAAGCTGTCCGGCGGCCTCCAGCGCATCGGTCTGCGCCTTGCCGCCCATCACCGCAATCTCGCCGCTGCCGTCGCGCAGATTAAACACCATGCCTCCGGATTGAAAAATAAAGGTGTCGCGGACCACTTCGCCGGAGACTCGAACCATGGCAAAATTCATAGTCGGCGTAATTTCACCGATCCGGATGCGGGGAATGTCACGGCTCACCGAAAAAAGATAAAGGAGAATCAGCCCGGCAACCGCCAGTACCAGCGAAGCAACCTGAAGCACCCGGATACGCAAGGGACGTTTAACCTGAGGTCCATAGGCCGGACTGTTTTCCTCAAAACTCATTGCCTCCCCTTTTTCCGCACGAGGCGGCTCCCTTAAAACGCGCCGAAGAAAATCGTGCTGAAGGTGGTGACGGGCGACGTTTCGCGCATGTCGTCAATGGCCGCGCGCAGCTCTCCGAGAAGTTTCTGCGCTTCGACATAAATCGCATCGTCATTGACCAGCTTGCCCAGCGTTCCTTCGTTCGATCCGATCTTATCCGTGATCGTACGAAAATTGGTCAGTGATGCCGTGAGATCCTGATAAAGCTGATCGTCTCCGGACAACAGTTTGCCCAGCGTACCCTCTCCGTTCGCCAGCCGGGCGCTGACCTCCTTCAGATTCGCCACTGTGGAATGCAGATCATTATAAACGGTTTCCTCGTTCAACAGTCTGCCGAGCGTTCCCTCGCCTTTGGCCAGTTTATCACTGACCGTTCGCAGATTCGAGATTGTCTCCTGCAGGCCGTTATACATGGCATCGTCGTAAATGAGTTTACCCAGCGTTCCTTCGCCCCTCGAAATCTGATCGGTGATTTTCCGGAAATCAAGAACGACCCGGCCCAGTTCATCGAGAATGTCGATAGGCGCTGTGCCCGCGAGCATCGTGCCTTCCGGCAGCACCGGCGCATCCGCCGGACCTTCGTCGATTCGAAGCTGTTTTCCGCCCAGCATGGAGGTGGCAACCACTTCCACTTTATATCCCTCGCGGAATTTCACGGGGCTGTCCAGATCCGCGCGCAAAACAACCTGATTGTTTTCCAATTGCAGTGATTTCACTACGCCCACCTTCATCCCGCGGAAGAAGACGTTATCGCCTTTGCGCAATCCGTTGACTTCATTGAAATGAACTGTCAGAGGATATTTTATGGCCGACCACCATTTCTCCCGGCTGAGAACCACCGTGAAAAAGAAGAGGGCGACGAGAATAACGAACATAAAGAAGCCGACGAGGACTTCAATACTGAGCTCTTTATTGTATTTATCAGACATGTTTCTCCATTCCTTTCTCCCATGCACCCCGTCGGGTGATGTACTGAGACTCAAGGAAGCGTTGTACCGTTTCGTTGGTTGATTTAATAAACTCCTGCGGACGGGCGTTTTCCACAATTTTTCCGCCGTCAATCATCATGATATGGGTACCGATTGCCAGCGCACTGTGCAGGTCGTGCGTAACGACGACACTCGTGATGCCAAGTTCTTTACGCAGATTTTCGATCAGTTGATCAATCAGGCGCGATGTGACCGGATCGAGACCGGAAGTCGGTTCATCGTAGAGGATGATTTCCGGATCCATGACAATGGCCCGGGCGAGACCGACGCGCTTCTGCATGCCGCCGGAAAGATCCGACGGAAATTTTTCCATTGCCTCTTCCATATTGAGCAGGCGCAGTTTTTCACGGACTGTCTTTTCGATTTCCGCTTCGGTCATTTTCGTATGTTCCCGAAGCGGCAGCGCCACGTTTTCAAAAACGGAAAGCCATTGCAGAAGCGCCGCGCCCTGAAACAGCACACCGAACCGGCGGCGGATGCGTTCCAGTTTTTTCCCGCGAGCCGCGCTGATCAGATCCTCACCGATACGGATCGTGCCGGAGTCCGGCAAAAGCAGTTGCACCATATGCTTCAGCGTAACGCTTTTGCCCGCCCCGGAAAGACCGACTATTACGAACGTTTCGCCCTTCGGCACTTCAAAACTGACCTCATTAAGGACCATTTTGCCGCCGAGCTTTTTGGTGACTTTGTCAAAAATGATCATATATAAAACAGCCTTGTAATCATATAGCCGACCGTCAGGATCAACAGGAATGAAATAATCACAGTGCTTCGGGTTGAACGTCCAACCCCGACAGCGCCTTCGGAGGTGGTCAATCCCTGATAGCAGGAGACCGTGGCAATCATAATGCCGAAAACAACCGCCTTAAAAAGACCGACGTAAAGATCTTTGTTTTCCGCGTAGCGGACGGCGTTATCAAAGTAAGCCGGGAAGGCCACCCCTAATTGGGTGGAGCCGACAATTCCTCCGCCCAGAATGCCGAGAATATTGGTGTACACCGTCAGAATCGGCATCATCACCGCCAGCGCCACCAGACGGGGCATAACCAGAAAGCGGTTCGGATTGATCGACATCACTTCCAGGGCGGAAATTTCTTCGGAAACAGCCATCGTTCCGATCTGCGCGGCGATGGCGGAACCGACACTGGCCGCAATGATCAGACCGGTCATAAACGGCCCCATTTCCCGGATCATCACCACCGTCACCGCCGTTCCGATATTGACCTCCTGTCCGAAGCGGCGCAGTTCCAGGCCGGTTTGCAGAGCCAGAATCATCCCGGTGAAAAAAGCTACAACCGTAATGACGCCGAGGCTTTTAATTCCTGTTACATACAATTGCATGGCCGTTTCACGGCGGGCCCGCGGACGCCAGAGAGTGCGGATATAAAGGGTCGCCGAAGCCAGCATGATCAGAGCGTTGCCCGCATCGTGACACGACAGCAGAATAATCCGGCCCAGCCGGCGGAATGACCGGATCGGCAGATCGAAATATCTGAAGACTTCTCTAAACGGCGCAATCATTCTTCTTTCCCGAAATGGATAAAATAAAGGAGGCGCATACTTCGCGCATCGCCCTCTCTTCTATACGACATGAGACCTTTCAGTAAAGACCATTCCTTCCGTTCAACCTCCGGTTCGCTTTCACTGTGCCATGCGAACCAGAGCAAATCCTTCTCAACAACGCCCTCCCGGCCCGTTCGTTTATAAAGCGTCCAGAGCGGCGCCCAGTTGCGCTCAACCGGAGCGCTCCCTTTAACCGGCCAGATTTCCAGCATCCGGAAACGGGAGGTATCGCCTTCATTCTGCCAGCTCATCAGCGGCCAGATTCTCCAATAATTGGAAAGTTCGACGGGTTCCGTTTTCAAAGGATCCGGCAAAACCGTTCGTTCAAAAGTAAAAAACGGCATCGCCATCCGGCGGGTTTTAATCCGGTCCGACTCCTGCGCTTTCTCGGACCAGAAGATCGGCCAAAGCAGGAAGGTGCGGTGCTTCAGTCCACCTGCGTACTGCTTTTTTCCCCAGAGCGGCCAGACATAAAACTTGTCCTGCCTGTTGCCGTCTATCCGCTGAATGAACGGCCACGGACAATAGAGCTTATTCTGTTTTTCACCCGCCGTGAACCGGAAAAACGGAGGAATCAGCCAAAAGGTTTTTTCATGCTCCATATTTGCCCGCCCGCAAAGCGGGAACAGCATCCAGGCATGACCGGAATTGCCCGGATAAAAATAATCGGCGGAAGTCCAGAACGGCCAAAAGAGAAACCGCTTTTCATACCGGTTTTCCCGCACCGATTTTCCAACGATAGGGAACAGACGGTCGCGCTGAACGCCCTCGCCGCGCGTGCGGGAATAAACCGGCCAAAACACGCTGGTGGTCTCCAGATCGTTAATCCGGCTTTCCCCATAGATTGGAAACAGCGCGAACCGGATTTCGTCGCGTCCAAGAAACTCATGAATGGTTCCGCCCAGCGGGAAAATGGCGAAATAGCCCTTTCCGGCGGCATCGCGCCCCTGAAAACAGATCGGCAGCAGCCAGTTCCGTTCACGCGGCGTTTCATCCTGAACATTAAATGTGCGGGTGTACCAGAAAATCAGCGCGCGGGAACTTTCTTCGTCTTTAAATTCCTTGCTCGAATAAAGCGGCCAAAACACATCACGGAATTCCCTCTCTTCCGTCACCGTGTGTGAATAAAAAGGGCGGACTGCAAAGAACGACTCTGAATTCGTTTCCAGATTTTCATAAAACGGATTGAAGCTTCCGGCCGACACGCCGCAACAAACCGCCGAAGCAGCCAGCATCCAACCCAACTTCCCTGACGGACTTCTCCTCATTGGCGGGAAACGCTAACAAAGCCGCCGGTCAGAAAAAAGCTTTCTCTGTCAAAAGACTCCGCCGGTTTCAGCCAGACACCCCGGATTACCGGATATAAGCCGTGTTGTATTTCAGCACGGCTCAGGTTTGGCAGGCTATAAAACTTCGCCGATCCGCACCGTTTTGTTTTCACCTTTAACAGAAAACATCACGGCCGTTGGGGCAATGGCTTTTACCTGCGTACTCCGGTTGACCCAATCTCCGACTTTATACGTCCTCCCGTTGATTACCGCAAGATTGCGACCTTCCTGAGCACTCACCTTTTCAACTATTACCGCGCCGGTCTTCGCCGCTGTAAATTTAAACTCTCCCTTCATGGGAACCAGAACATCAACCCCGTCAACCGAGAAAAGAACTCCCTCGTTTGATATTTCCTTGATTTCACAGCCGAGAACGTTATCCCCCGGACCAACCAACGACCCGTTTACCACTGCGGCCAAAACCTGATCCGATGTCTTCATCAGACCTGTCACGCGCAGGGAATCCGTCTCTACCGCCGCAACGCTTTCGCCCTGCTGATTCTTAAGCGCCTCAACTTCCGGGTCAACCAGCACATATTGTCTGGGATCCTCTGCCACGGCATAGACCGCTTCCAAAGCAATCCTAGCCTCACTTGTTTTTTTCGAAACAGACTCCGCCTTATTCCGGATTTTCACCTGGCTCGAAGAGGTGATAAAAAACCTTCTTTCCGCATGGAAAACAACCATAGAAAACAATCCCGCCGCACAAACAGTCAACGCATAGGTTTCTTTTTTCACTTAACACCTCCTGCAGACTCGAAAAAAGCAAGCCGCTCAAAACCGGCTTCCAGAAACACTTTCCTCTCCCGCGTTTCCCCTGCCTTTGCCCGTGACGTGGTAGCCGAGAGCCGCCCCATTTGAATAGAAGTCAACGGATCAACCAATATATCTACCAGATAAGAACTCGCTTTATAAACCGTTCCGATATCCCCTCTAAGATTCATCGCATATTTCACTACCAAAGAATTTTTTGAGCGGTCCGAGTCAACCGCCGTATTCAAATTCACCTCGTATTTCAGATTCAGGTCAGCCACGAGCTGATAAAACCTCTCATTCACGGGCGCAGCCTTGGTCTGTACATACCGCTTCAACAACCAGTCATTTGCATCCAATTCCGGCTGAATTAGTTCCGCCGCCGAAACATAGGCCTTCTCCTGTTCAAACCCGTCCAGATACTTAATCGTCAACCCGTAAGTTCCTGAAACCAGCACAAACCGGATCAGCAAGGGCGACAGAATCCATGCCCAAAAAACCTTTTTATTCGCAATAAACACCGACGCATCCATGAGATTTACCTTTTTTTATGGGCCGCCATACACGACAACTGAACCATTTTTTCTCCCTCAACAT
>JALOTS010000154.1 GCA_025457785.1 Pontiellaceae bacterium
CGCCGGCCTCACCTTTAACAACACCAACAGCAAGGTTGATCTGCGGGGCGGAACTGTTCTTCTTGCGGGGAATCAAACGGCGGCGGTAACCGGCTGTATTAACGCCGGAAACATCACGGCATACGGCGGTGCGGGAACGCTGGCGGTTGACTATAATGTGTCGAATCCGGGCTATACGACTATTCAGGCTCTGCCGTGCTATGCCGCGTGGGCCGCATCGTTCGGTGTCGAACTCGGTCTGCCGGATGAAGATTACGACGGAGACTCACGCAACAACTTTTACGAATACGCTTTGAACGGGAATCCGACGAACAGTCTGAATACGGGCGTTGAACCGACTTATGTTATCACGGGCGGTAATCTCGTGTACAGACACCTGCAGCGCACCGATGATGCCAGCCTGATTTATCGCGTGGAAACCCGCACAAATCTGGTCGCCGGAACATGGATCCCGGCTCAGGCAGCGGTGAACACCAATGCGTATAACGCCGATTTCGTTGAGGTGATAAATACGACTCCAGCCGATCAGCCGAAGTTATACATTCGATTGAAAATAATCGATCCATAGATTCTCCGTCCGGCGAGTTTATGGTTTTTTGCGCGGCCCGTAAGCGGAGTGACACAATGATTTGAGGCGTAACGGTCGCAGACCTTCGTACTGAAAAAATTCCTGCCGTTGGAACGTTTTGGTCTTGCAACCATTCACTGTTCCGCCGTTCCATTCTCTTATGGACTACGACTGGCTTATTATTGACGGATATAACCTGATGCACGCCGACGGCGGGCCGGAAGGGCGGCGTGACGATTTGCCGACCGCCCGTCAACGGCTGGTGCGCCGCATCGAACAGGCGGCTTCGGGGATGGCCGCGAAAATCACAGTGGTGTTTGACGGACGTGAGCACGGGCGCGATATTGCGCTGGATGCGCCGAATCTGGAGGTGCTTTTTTCACCGGCCGACCGGACGGCGGATGGTGTAATCGAACAGATGGTGAACAATGCCGGTCATCCGGACCGGATTCTGGTGGTTACCTCCGACGGGATTGAGCAGCGGCTGGTTTCGGTTTTCGGCGCTTCGGTGATTTCCTGTCGTGAATTTCTTTTGCGCTGCGAAGCGCCCGTAACGGTTTCAACGCGATCAAAGCGGACAAAAGGCTCCACGCTGGGTGATTTTTTTCCGCAATGACCGGAGCAGAATAAAATGACATTCGGAATAAATGGACTGCGGTTGAGGTCTTCATTCCGGAAACAACACGGCCGGGGCATCCGCTGATTGGATTTATCATCGCCGCGATACTCCTGAATCACCCGGATGTTCCTCTGTGGTGTGAAAATGTCTCGGTTCTATGCTGAACGTCCCGCCGTGCCGCAGGTCTTCGGCCTGCGGTTTAATCAAGTGGCAAAAACTGATTTCTTTACGGTTTGACATCAGCGGGTTGTATCTCTTTAATGCGCACTCGTTTTGTTCGAGGATTATCACGAAGTGATCGCCTGCAATGAGTTGTTCTGAAACGGCGGCCCCTCGAAAGGCTTAATCGGACAAAACACAGGAAACAGAAACCAAAATGGAGAAAAACGATGAAGTATAATGGACCGAAGATCAAAAAATCGCGCCGTCTGGGGATTGCCCTTGCGCCGAAAAGTGAAAAGTATCTCGAACGCCGTCCGAATCCGCCGGGACAGCATGGCCCGTCGAAACGGCGCGGAAAACAGTCGGATTACGGCAAACAGCTCATTGAAAAGCAGCGTTTGCAGTATCAGTACAATCTGACCGAGCGCAAGCTGCGCAGCTATTACACGAAGGCTTCCCGCAAGATTGGGAACACCGCTGAAATTATGCTTCAGTTGCTTGAAACCCGTCTGGATGCCGTAGTGCTTCGTGCGGGATTTGCCCGGTCCATTTATCAGGCCCGCCAGTTGGTCAGTCATGCCCACTTCTTTGTGAACGGGAAAAAGGTCAATATTCCTTCCTATCAGGTACGTGTCGGGGATGTGATCACCGTTCGTGAAAAAAGCCGGGAATTGGAAATTTTTCCGTCTGCGCAGCAGATTGCCACCACGCCGGAATATCTGACCGTGGATGACAAGAAACTGACGGCCAGTCTGAGCCGTCTGCCGGAGCAAACGGAAATTCCGGTTCAGTGTGAAGCGTCGCTGGTTGTTGAATTTTACTCACGTTAATCTTCGGTTTTCCATTTACCGTTTGTAACAGATTCTGCGTGTGTACACGTACGGGCGGACAATCAAAGGATTGAGTTTTCAGGATAACCGTTTACGCTTATTCTGAAGGATCCCCGTCTTCCCCTTCGTGTCATGGAACCTTCGTTCGAAGGTTCCAGGCTTTGTGACATGGTGTTTTATCCGGCTGCGGCTCCGCCGCGCCGGGTTTCCGACGGGGAAACTGTCGCCGAAATTTTTTATGAAAGACGTTGATGAACGGGGTTGACATTTAAAGGAGTTACAGGGAATATCACCTCCATTCCTGCGGCAGTCTTTGTTTTCGGCGCTGTCTGCGGGCTGTTTTCCGGTCCGCCGGCTCCCCGGTTTGTTCCTCGTAATTTATGAATTCACATCCTTCGATTCTCCTTGGTATTACCGGTGGTATTGCCTGTGGAAAAAGTGAAACAGGCCGTATTTTATCTTCCGAAGGTTTCGCCGTGCTGGACAGTGATTTTCTGGCGCACGAATTGATGGGGAAGGGGCGTCCGGTATATGCCGCAGTCGTCGGGTATTTCGGCGTTTCGGTTCTGGATGCGAAGGATGAAATTGACCGGGCAAAACTGGGTCAACGGGTTTTTGACAGTGCGCGGGAGCGTGATGTGCTGAATCGGCTGGTTCATCCGGCGGTGATGAAGGCTGCGCAGGAATGGATAGCGGATTGCCGGGAAGTCCGGCGCGACGCGGCGGTGCTGGTTCCGCTTCTTTTTGAGGCGGGCTGGACAGAGGGATGGGATGCCGTCCTTTGTGTGACGGCGCCGGAAGAACAGATTTTTCAACGACTGGAAAAACGCGGGCTCTCGAATGAGGAAGCGCGGAAACGGATTGCGGCGCAAATGCCGCTGGCGGAAAAAGCCGCTCAGGCGGATTTTATAGTTGAAAACGGCGGGACGCCTGACGCGTTGCGCCGACGGATAATGGATCTGATTGAACAAATCAGACGGGATAAGAGGAAGTACCATGAGTGAAGAACAGGAAAACAGTGTTGAACCGGTAAAAGTTCCCAGAGCAACCAGAGTCCCCCGGGCTCCAAGGGCACCGAGGGTCGTGAAAAATGCAGCACCCGAACCGGCGGAACCGGACGTGAATGTGGAACCCGCAACAGCGGTTGAACGCACGGTGCCGCAACAGGAAAACAGGAGCGAATCCTCATGGCAGGAAGATCACGATCAACAACAGGAACACCGTCCGCCGCCGGAGAATTATGGCCGGCAGCAGGAGCACCGTCCGCCGATGGAGGATCATGATCAACGGCAGGAACACCGTCCGCCGCAGGAAGATCGCGGTCAACAACAAGAATATCGTCCGCCGCAGGAGGATCGCGGTCAACGCCAGGACAACAGCCAGTGGCAGGAGGATCGGGGGCCGCGACAGGATAACAGTCCCTGGCCGAACAATAACCAGCGACCGAACAGCAACCAGCGGCCGAACAACAACCAGCGGCAGAACAGCAATCGGAATGCCCGGCATCACGGACGGAATAATAATGCCGGAAACCGCGGCAATAATGGCAATGGCGGAGGGCACGATCATTTCGGCGAGGAGGTCGAAAGAGTGTCCGATGCGCCGGCCAAGAAAATGCCCACGCTGAAGCTTTTTGAACTGCAGGTTACGGAAATTCCGGAACTGAAAATACTGGCGGAAAGTTATTCGATCGAAGATCCCGCCGGTCTGCGCAAACATGAATTGATTTTTGAAATTCTGAAAACCCAGATCCGCTGGGGCAACGAAGCCATCTGCCGGGGCATTCTGGAAGTGCTGCCCGACAAGTTCGGTTTTCTGCGTTCTTCGGAAAACAACTATCTGGCCAATCCTGAGGATATTTATGTTTCTCCGTCGCAAATCCGGCGTTTCGGTCTGCGGACCGGCGACCTGATTGAAGGCCCGATCCGCTCGCCGCGTCCGAAGGAACGGTTCTTCGCGTTATTGTCGGTCGATAAGGTGAACAATCATTCGCCGGAAAAAAACCTGAACCGCATTCCGTTTGAAAACCTGACTCCGCTGTTTCCGGATGAACGGCTGTGTCTTGAAACCGATGCCGATGAAATTTCGATGCGCGTGATGGACCTGGCCACCCCGATCGGCAAGGGGCAGCGCGGACTGATTGTTGCGCCGCCGCGTACCGGTAAAACGGTGCTTTTGCAGAAAATCGCCAACAGCATTTCGCAGAACAGTCCCGATTCCAAGCTGATCATTCTACTCATCGATGAACGTCCGGAAGAGGTGACGGATATGCAGCGCACGACGAAGGCTGAAGTGCTGTCTTCGACTTTTGACGAACACCCGGAGCGCCACGTACAGGTTGCTGAAATCGTGATTGAAATGGCCAAGCGCCGCGTTGAAAACGGGGAGGATGTCATTATCCTGCTCGACAGCATCACCCGCTTGGCACGGGCGTATAACACTATTCAGCCGCATAGCGGAAAGATTCTATCCGGCGGGGTGGATGCCAACGCGCTGCACAAACCGAAACGCTTTTTCGGCGCGGCCCGTAATATTGAGGGCGGCGGCAGTCTGACGATTATTTCAACCGCGCTGGTCGATACCGGCAGCCGCATGGACGAAGTGATCTTTGAGGAATTCAAAGGAACCGGCAATATGGAGCTGGCGCTCGACCGCGATCTGGTCGGCAAGCGCATTTTCCCGGCCATCAATATTGAGAAGAGCGGAACCCGCAAGGAAGAACTGCTGCTCCACAAAGACGAATTGGCCCGGATCTGGACGCTGCGCAAGGCGCTCAAGGATGTTCCGGCGGTGGAAGCGATGGAACTGCTGATCAACCGTCTCAAAAAGACCAAGAGCAACGCCGAGTTCCTGATGGCGCTTCAGGGATAGTTCCTTCCGGTGTCTGTTTAAAACCGCTTTGGATTTCCGGGGCGGTTTTTTTTGTGAACTCATTTCGTGCTTTTATTATTTTCAGAAATAGAGATAGAATCCACGGAAATTGGTGATTTGACGGGTCAACGGTTACTTTGTGATCAATGATTAATAAAGGAGTCTTATGAAAAAAGGGTTGTTGCGTGCTGTTGTGTTTCTGGTACTGGGGGCTGGTTCATTCGGTTTCGCGGACCGGTTATGGACGAATTCGGTTGGCGGAAGCTGGAGCGAGGCATCAAACTGGGAACCCAATGGCGTTCCTGATGCCGGTGATCGCGTAACCATTCCTGCCGGGATAGCGGTGCAGATTGGCGTAACCGCCTATTGCCGCGGTTTTACCCTGAATCCGGGAGGGGTGTTAACGGTCTCCTCATCGGGGAGCCTTGATATAGGCGGAGATACATCTATTTACGGCGCAATGGTCAACGAAGGAACCGTCAATTGGACCAACGGAACCGTTACGGTTTACAACTATGATCCCTGGGGATATAACGGGGTTATCAGCAACCGGGCCGGCGCGGTGTGGAATGTCCTGTGCGACGATTACAACATTAACGGGAATTGGGGAGTCGAACAGTTCGTTAATCAAGGAACCTTGAGAAAGATCTCGGGAACCGGAAACACGCTGATTAACGTTGTTCTAAACAGTTCCGGTCTGTTGAACAGTCAATCCGGAAACTTCTATTT
>JALOTS010000155.1 GCA_025457785.1 Pontiellaceae bacterium
CTTGTCAACAGGATCAGCCCTGAACACCGCTTTAACTCCGTTGACTGCGGTAACCGTTTCATCGGCCACCATTTTGACGGCATCGCCGACCACATTAACTGTATCCTGCGGAATTGATTTAATCTCTCGAACGGCACTTTCCAGTACCACGTCGCTGTCAACCGCATAATCTCTCGCGGTGACCAACGTCTCAGCATTCCCGCTCTGCAGGGTAGCCAAGAGCAGAGCCGTCATTCCCATCACTGCCTTTCGCATGCTTTCTTCTCCTTGTTATCTTATGTCTGATTGCCCCGGACGGAAGCTGTCAGCCCGGCTTCGAACCTTTTATCTGTGACACTTTCACAACGATAAAAAACCTAACCAATCCGCAAATTCTCCCGCACCCAATAGTAAATACGGCCCGAACTATCTTCACATTTGAAAAAAATGTCAAAAACAAAACTGCTTTTTATGATGAAAGATACGGCATGTGCCGCATTGTAATTAAAAAGTGAAGTCCCCTCCGTTTTGTTTTTCTGCTTTATTCCCCCCGTTTTACTATGTTTTAGCAAAAAACGCCCGGACGTTTCCGGAAACCCGTCCCTCCGGATCCGCCTGAAAAAACTTTTTTTCACATCCTCGGAGCAGCGAAACGGCCCTGCACCGAACAAACAGCATCCCCGATCCATCCATAGGCCGCACACGTTTCGGAACGCAATAATTCCCAGGCGCCGCACCACGTCGGGGTTCCGACAGCAATCATCCAGAGCAAAACGAGAAAAAGGCTGGCCAGATAAATAACCACATAAGAGAATATCCGCCCGTTTTCCTGAACATCCGGCTGTTTCTGACTCAGCATATATATTGTATAGGTGACATGAAACCCCCACGTCAACCCGACCGCAGCCAGCCACCACGGCTCATACCCGCGCAGATCCCAAAACCATCCGGCCGCATACCAGAGCGCAATTACCAGCCCGGTGTAGAAAGGAAAAAAGTAGGGCGCGAGAGAAATGATGAAATTGCTCTTGGAAAGCATCACCTGCCCCCCTTTTTTCCCAACGTTTATTTTCCCGACTTTGGCTCCCATGAGCATCCCCCAGAACGCGTGAGTCAGCTCATGCGCCAGCACATAGGTGCGCAACGCACGCGGCATCAGAAAAAACCCGGCAACCGAAACCATGAACCCCGCCGGAATCGCCCAGTTGTTCCAGCCGGAACTCTCCGCCGGAAACAGCCGCGCGAGAAAAAAAACAACCCGCGAGAGCGCCCAGCAAAGCGGCAAAAGGCACATGCCGACGATCCATTTCACAAATTTCTTCATGCCGGAAAAATAACAGGGGGGAAACGGGATTGACACTCCAAAACACATCACGTATAACCCAACCCTCTTTTGAACATCCGTGGGGGTATAGCTCAGTTGGTAGAGCGCTTGAATGGCATTCAAGAGGTCAGGAGTTCGACCCTCCTTACCTCCACCATTTCGAATCGAAAGACCATCGGTTAGATCGAAATTTCACCGCCCAGCGCGTCAAAAATCAATTTCGCGGTTTCCGGACCGATGCCGGGAACGGAGCATAATTCTTCAAAGCCCGCTTTGCGCAGCCGTGCGAACGATCCGAAATAGCTAAGCAAAAGCTCCTTCTTCTTTTTTCCAATGGCCGGAATTTCGTCGAGCGCGGATTCGCGGATACGTTGAGAACGCAGGCGGCGATGATACGCAATGGCAAAACGGTGGGCCTCGTCGCGCAGGCTGGTTATCACACGTAGCGCGTTCGAGTCCTGCGGCAGAAAAAGCGGCGGCAGTTCATCGCGAACAATTTCTTCGTGCTGTTTAGCCAGCCCTACGCTAGGGATTGCCACACCGATTTCCTGCAGGGCCGCACGGGCGGCGCGCAGTTGCGTAATGCCGCCGTCCAGCACCAGCAGATCCGGAAATACCCCGCCCTCCTCTTTCAGGCGGCTGTACCGGCGGCGGACGGCTTCCGCCATCATACGCGGGTCATCACTGCCTTCGACGGTTTTGATACGAAACCGGCGGTATCGCTGCGGAACGGGAAGCCCGTCAACGGCCGCCACCATGCCGGCCACGGCATAGGTTCCGGAGATATTGGAAATGTCAAAACACTCAATCACGCGCGGCGGCGTTTTTAAACCGAGCGCCGCACCCAGTTCCTGAACGCCCCTGCCGGCATCATTGAAAAGCATTTTACCGGTCTTGCGAACCAGCGCCCTTTCCTTCACCGCGCGGGTCAGCAGAAACATCATATCGCGCAGCGCGGCGGCCTCTTCAAAACAATGCCTGGAAGAGGCGTCCTCCATTTGCGCGCGAACCTCTTTAATGAACTCCGGGCGTTCGCCGCGCAAAAACGCGCAAGCCGTCTGCACCCGCTCCAGATACTCTTCCGGCGACACCCTGCCGATGCACGGCGCGGAGCACTGCCGGATGATGTCATTGTGGCAATGCTGATAGGTTTCCGCGTCCGGCCGGTCCGGGCGGCATTGACGGATCCCGAACCGTTTTTCAACAAACTCCAGCGCCGCACGCGCCGCCAGTCCAGAGGTGTAAGGACCGAAACAGACCGCGCCGTCGTTTTTATCAATGCGACAAAGCTCAACCTTTGGAAACGGTTTTTTCAAATCGACCCGCAGCAGCGGAAACTGTTTGTCGTCCTTGAACAGCGTATTATAGCGAGGCTTGTATTCCTTGATCAGCCGGCCTTCTGTCAGCAGGGCCTCCGCCTCGCTTTTGAGCACGAGCACATCAAAATCGGTAATGGAACGGATCAGTCCGCGCAATTTTGGCTCCGCCCGATAACAGGCGCTGTCGCGGAAATAACTTTGCACCCGCCTGCGGAGCGACGCGGCTTTTCCGATGTAGATAATTGCCCCGGTCCGCCCGCGCATCAAATAAACGCCGGGTTCGTCCGGCAACTCCCTCAGTTTTTTACGAATGTTTTCCGGCCATTGCATCCATGAAACCTATCAGAATACCCCCCGTGAACGAATTCCAAACTTTGGAACCGCATGCCCGAGTTCTTGTTCCGTTTAAAAACCGTTATTTGCGGCAAAAATATGCAACAAAAATAGAATCATTTTATCACGAAAAACTGTAGATGTTTTCCTGTCACGGCTGTAGTTGAAACCCCTACGCAAATCGCGTATTGACATATAGTTACGCATATTATTCCGTTGACGAATAATTTATTAATGATAGAATCCCAGGAAGTGAAAAGGGATTTTCAGGTGGTTCGCAGGACGCAGTTGTGAAAGTTCAGAGTGCGGATGGAATGAGTACGAACGGCAACACTGGCAGACGAACCCCCCTGATGAACAAAGGAACAGAAAAAACAATAAATCGAAGGGGAAAAAATGAAATGGTGTCAAATTCAAATGAAATCGATCTGTATCCTTGCGGGGACACTGCTCGTATCCAATTCATTGCGGGCTGCCACGAGTCCGGTCGGAGATGTCGTGGGCAAAGTAACTGTCGGTTATCAGGGATGGTTTTCCTGTGTCGGTGACGGATCTCCTCGGGGCAATCGCTGGAATCACTGGGCTGTGGACAGTTCTGTTTCACCACGACCCGGCAATTCACACTTCGACCTGTATCCGGATGTAAGAGAGTACACCACGACCTATCAAACCGGATATGCGAACCTTGGCAACGGGAGTCCGGCCAAACTTTTTTCGTCCTATGATCCGCAGGTTATAAATAAACACGTTGAGTGGATGCAGGCCTATAAGATTGATACCGCAGCTCTCCAGCGGTTCGGCTATGATGTATTCTCATCTACCAATAATAAAGCGTTCAGGGACTCGGTCGCCACAAAGATGAAAAACGCATGCCAGACCTACGGACGGAAATTTTATATCATGTATGACATCACCGACTGGAGCTCCTTTCAATCTCAAATCAAGCAAGACTGGACCAACACCATTACCGGCTCTCTGGGTCTGACCAATTCCGGCGCCTATGCAAAACAAAACGGCAAACCTGTAGTCTGTATCTGGGGTGTCGGCAAAGAAATCGGCAGTTCGACCTCCTGGACGGATGTGATCAACTTCTTCAAAGGGAAAAACTGCTATGTCATTATCGGGATTCCGCGATTATGGCGCACCGACGATGCCAGCAGTTCCTATCAGTATGCACACATGCTTTCTCCGTGGCCGATCGGTGCGTATAAAACCGACTCGGAAATCGACAGTCACGGGAGACGCATGAGAGATGACAAGGCTCTTTGTGACAGCCGCGGACAGGACTATCAACCCGTTGTCTATCCCGGGTTTTCCTGGTATAATTGGAAATCAGGCGCATCTAAAGATGAAACTCCCCGCCGGCATGGCGATTTCCTGTGGCGGCAATTCTATAATGTCCGCAGCAATAACATCCCGAGCGTATATGTCGCGATGTTCGATGAATATGATGAGGGTACAGCGATTGCCAAAGCGGCTGAAACCGCCAGCATGAAACCCACCAATCAGTGGTTCCTGACGCTGGACTACAACGGCACTAAATGTTCGGCAGACTTCTATCTCCGCCTTACCGGGGACGGCGGCGACATGGTGAAAAGCAACATCGCCAGGATGGCGACGCACCCGACTCCGCATACGGGCAGCGCTCCGCCGCCATCAGCCAGTTGTCACATTGACACGCCGACCGGCAGTGTGACCAAAAATCTGGGAGATACTCTCGCCGTGACCGTCAGCGCCTCCGACTCCGACGGGGTCGAAAGAGTCAAGATTTACCTGAGCGGGGTGGAAAAGATGAGCGACACCGTCTCTCCGTATGAATTCAATCTGGCACTCACAAACGCGGGAACATTCACCCTGACCGCGCAGGTAAAAGACGTGCTGGGCAACTACACGGCATCTGACAATTCCCGAACGATCACGGTGACCGGCGGAACAACAACGACGGTTCCGTGGGTGACCAATCTGACGCTCTCCGCAGCAGGGACAAGTCTCACGAATGCGGGGCTGACTGTCGGTTCGGTGTCTTCGAACTACCACGCGACCATAGCCGCCGGAAAGATATTCAGTCAGACCCCCGCCGGCGGAACGACTGTAAATTCCGGCTCATCGGTTAGTCTGGCGGTATCGCTCGGCCCGCAGTCTTCGGGGGTTACTCTGCTGAATGAAGGGTTTGAGGGAGACTTCTCCGTGAACTGGGCGACCATTGAAGCCTGGAAAACGAACACCACCTACAAACACTCCGGCAGCCGTTCGGCACTGGCCGATGTCAACGCGAACAACCTCTACGGAAAAACAACACTCAACACGGCACCGTACAACACGATTACGGTTTCCTTCTGGTATATGGATGATGACATCGATGCCGATGACGATGTCTATCTCAACCTGTACAACTGCGCAACCAAAACCTGGGTAACCAACGTGTTTGAATTGGATTTGACGACGGAAGACACATGGACGTACAAGGAACTCACCTACACCAAAGCGGGTGCGCCGCAGTACTTCGGCACCAATTTCGGGTTGCGGGTCAGAGCCAATTCCATTGATACCGATGAAAATCTATGGCTTGATGACGTAAAAGTTGTGGTCCAATAATCCGCAGAACCGATTCATCTGAAAAGACAAGGCGGGGCATCTTTTCCCCGCCTTGCTTTTTGCGTAACGCACAGAGCGCCTGGAATTGAAAAGGCGGACTGAACTGAATGGCACTTAGTTAACCCGTCTTTCGCTATTCGCGGGCTAAACCGCCTTTTTTCGAGGGGGTGACCCTCGTTTCGTCCTTTATTTTCAGGGGTTCGTTCTTCAAAACGGC
>JALOTS010000156.1 GCA_025457785.1 Pontiellaceae bacterium
TAAAATCCGGCGCGCCGGTCCAGCAGATAAAGGAGCGTCCGGATCGGACGATTGCTTTGGTAATTGTACTCCAGCGGAAGATGTGACGATTGACCGGACATAATTTTCCCAAAACAATTCAGCCGGCGGTTAACACCCTGAGCACCTCGCCGATAAACATCCGGTGATAATCCTTTTCGGGATAATTCTTTTCAATCCCCGGATCAAGAAAACCGGCCGGATCTACATTCTGAACGGCAAGCTTGCGGCAGACAAGAATCAGGCGGGCCTCTTTAAATGCCACCGCACCCGGCTCCGTTTTAAAGGGCGTCAGGCCGGTTTCTTTGGCTTTATCGCAGTCGCGCCCCGAATGCGCGCCGCAGAAATTCAGCGCGTCGCGATACGTCTCATCAAAAAAACTCAGTGTAAAGAGCGGCTCGCGCTCCGCAAACGCCAGTGTGCAGCGCTGCGGACGAATAAAAGTGAACACCACCGGCTTAAACCACAGTTCCCCCATTGCGCCCCAACTGGCGGTCATCGTATTCCAGCAGTTCAGGTTTCCGGCGGTAATCAGCATCCACTCCTTGCCAATCAGGCGGAAGACGCTTTCGTTCAATTCATCCGGACTGATTGTTTTGAATTTTTCCATGTGATTTATTCCTTTCCGTCCCAGCAATAGGTACAGAGTTTTTCTCTTGGAAGCCCGATGGCGGCAATCAAATCATCCAATGTTTGGAAACGAAGCGACGTGAGATTAAGCCGTTCGCGGATTTTATCGACCATCACCTGATACCGCTCAGTGGAGTCGTCGGCGTATTCATCCAAATGGACATACTCTCCGCCTTCCAGTTCTTTAATGGCAACCCGCGTGGCGAGATCGTCAATCGAACGGGAACGGGAAAAATTCAGATATTTACAGCCATAGACCAGCGGCGGACAGGCCGGGCGCATGTGAATTTCTTTGGCGCCGTATTCGCTGTAAAGCCGGTTGATCGTATCCTGCAACTGCGTGCCGCGCACAATCGAATCTTCGCAGAAGAGCAGCCGCTTGCCCTCAATCAGTTCACGCACGGGAATGAGCTTCATTTTGGCGACCCGATTGCGTTCCGCCTGATTTTGCGGCATGAAACTGCGCGGCCAGGTGGGCGTATATTTAACAAACGCCCGGCGGTACGGCAGGCCCGATTCTTCGGAATAACCCAGCGCATGAGCGGTTCCGGAGTCAGGAATACCGCAAACGCTGTCGGCCTCCACAGCATCGCGCCGCGCAAGCATCCGTCCGCATTCATTGCGGACATCTTCGACATTGCGCCCCTCGTACGAAGAAGCCGGATAACCGTAATAAACCCAGAGAAACGAACAGATTTTCATGCAGTCACCGGGACATTTCATCCGCGTTACACCATCAGATGTCAAACGGACAATTTCACCGGGACCGAGTTCCCGCTCAATGGTGTAGTGCAGATTCGGCAGCGCACAGGTCTCCACCGTCACCGCATACCCGTCTTCATTTTTTCCGATGATCACCGGCGTACGGCCCATCCGGTCGCGGGCGGCATAGATCCCCTCCTTCGTGAGCAGGAGGATCGAAGAGGAACCTTCGACCGCCTCCTGAGCTTTGGCGAGCCCGTCTGTGAAATCTTTACCCTGATTGATCAGATGGGCGATCAGCTCGGTCGGGTTGACCTCATTGCCGTTCATTTCCGAAAAATGGGCTCCGGCGGCGCAGGCGGAGGCTTCAAGAGCCGCCGCATTATGAACCACCCCCACCGTCACAATGGCATAACGCCCGTGGCGGGAATTGATGACCAGCGGCTGATCCTCAAAGTCACTGATGATCCCGAAAGCGCTGTTTCCGCGCATCTTCGGCAGATCATCGTCAAATTTGGAGCGGAACTGTGCATTGCGGATATCATGAATATAGCGGGTAAACGCGCCGCTGCCGTCCAGCGCCGCCATACCGCCGCGCTGCGTTCCCAGATGAGAATGATAATCCGTGCCGTAAAAAACATCCTGCACACTGTCCCGCCGCAATACCGCCCCGAAAAATCCGCTCATTTGTCCTCCGTTCAAGTTGCTCCGGTTAAAAATAAAAGGCGGGCAGGATAGCGAAATAAAAACCGGCTGAAAAGGATTAAGCCCGACCCGATTCCGAAAGAAATTTCATCCGCGGGAAAATGACAGGATCTCCGGTGAAGAGCCTAATCATGCGTATCAATATCATCCGGGGCATGCATGTGCTGCGGAGCTTCCGGGGTCTTCAGCACCTTCCAGACGCACCAGATAAAAAAGCCGGTTACAGAACCGACGGAAATGATCATCACGATCCAACCACTTAAATTCATGCGTGCGGCTCCTTTTCCAACGGGTGAACCTTATTCCAACGGCGTACAGACTGCGCGGTAATGATCAGGAAGAAAATAAAAACGAGCACAAGGAATCCCACCGACATCGCAACGACCGGTTCCGTGACAAGGCGTTTAACATACGTTCCCGAGCTCTGATAAAGCCAGATTGCAAAGACAGCCAGCAGATAAACCGGAGAAACATATTTGATAATATAAAGAAAAATTTTCGGAATCCGGATCTCTGCGCCGCGCATCATTTCGTTATAGCCGCGCTCGATCCCGATTACCCAACCAAACAGAATCACCTCGATGGTGGCCAAAATATAAATACAAACAGAACCCACCCAGAAATCAAATGTATCCAATGCCAGAGCATCTTTTGAGAAATAGATGACAAACGCGGTTCCGCTGGCGGTGATAAAGCCCAGCAGCGCAACCGAGGCGCGCCGTCCAAGCCCCAGCCCCTCTTCCAGCATCGCAATGGCGGGCTGCAGCATCGAAATGGAGCTGGTCAGCGCCGCCAGAAACAGCAGAAAGAAAAAAATCGTACCGACGAACTGTCCGAAGGGCATCGTATTGAAAACCATCGGCAGAGTCATGAACCCCAGATTAAAAGTCGAGCCGGCTGCTTCAGTCACACCGACTGCCCCCAGAAACACGAAAGCCGCCGGAATAGTGATCAGTCCGCCAAGGGCCACTTCGCAAAATTCATTGCCGGCCGCCGCCGTTACAGAACTCAGGGCAACATCATCATCGGGTTTAAGATAGCTGGCATAGCAGCTGATAATTCCAAAGCCGACCGAAAGCGTGAAAAAGATCTGCCCGGCGGCCTCCAGCCACATTTGAGCATTACCCAGCGATTGCCAGAGCGATTTGCCGCCCCAGCCCAGATTCCACATATAGCCCAGCCCGTTGAGGACATTCTGATCCGGATGAGCCGGATCGGGCGTTCCCAGTGTCAGCACCCGCACCAGCACCACCAGCGCACAAACAATCAGTGCCGGCCTGGCCCATTTGCAAAACGTTTCGATCCCTTTGCTCAATCCGCGGTAAATGATCACAAAGTTCAGCACAAAGCAGACGAACATGAACAGCAGCACAGAATTCAGGCCGGACAGATTGGAAAAATTAAAGACAGCTCCGTCGGCACCCAGACCGATAAACCGTGAAAAAAAGTCGGCATAGGCACCCTTGTCGGGCCCTAAGTCCATCTGTCCGGTTGCGAATTTAAAGGCATACCCGAGACACCATGCCTCGATATAAACATAATACATGTAAATAACTACCGGAATCAGCAGCCCCAGAACGCCGAGATAGGGCGACATCTTCCGCCGCCAGACGACCCTGAAAATTCCCGGAATCGAATTATGCCCGCGCGCCCCGCCGTACCGGCCCATCGTCCATTCCGTCCAGGCGATGGGAAGACCCAGCAACAACAGTGCAATAAAATACGGGATCATGAAGGCTCCGCCTTCATACTGCGCAGCCTTGCCTGGAAACCGCAAAAAATTACCCAGACCCACCGCACTGCCGGTCACAGCCAGAATCACGCCGATACGGGAACCCCAAGCCTCTTTCTTCTGCTTCATGGAAATCGACCCTACCAAGGAGCCGGCCCGTGTGCAACTCTTCATACTCACTTATCCGGCAGTTGAACCAAGTTTCGGTTTTTGAGCTGCGGTTCCAATGTCTGATTTTCGGATTGACCAATCTGTCTAGACTAGCTAGATTGTATAAAAAGAAACGGAGGACGATGTGAAATCAATATGGGCATTGCAGGATGCAAAAAACGGATTCAGCCGGGTGGTGGATTGTGCCTTAAAAACAGGTCCTCAAACCGTTACCCGTCACGGACGGGAATGCGTAGTGATTCTTTCGAGCAAAGACTATCACCGGATGGTTAAAAAGGATGGCTGTCTGATCGATTTTTTTAGAAAATCCCCGCTGACGGGTGTTGATTTGCATCTGGACCGCTCAAAAGATCTGCCGCGCGAGGTCTCGCTGTGAAGTACCTGTTAGATACCTGCGTGATTTCCGAATTGACCCGGAAACAACCGGAGAAATCTGTAATAGACTGGATGTCGGTTCAGGATGAAGAAAGCTGTTATCTCAGTTCGCTGACCATCGGCGAACTGAAAAAAGGAATTGATCGACTGCCCCCCTCTCACAAAAAAACAACCCTTCAAGCCTGGCTCGATCAGGATATGCGCAACCGGTTTGCTGAGCGGATTTTGTCCGTTGATATTGAAGTGGCCGAACAATGGGGACTGATTTGCGCCCATTCGGAGAGGCAAGGGCTGAGTCTGCCGGTTGTCGATGGATTGATTGCCGCTACCGCGCTCGTTCACGGACTGATTGTCGTGACACGGAACACAAATGACATGGCACCCAGCGGAGTTTCCCTGCTGAATCCATGGGAGAGCGAAGACCCGACTGAGAAGAATGAGTAATAAAAGGATCCTCGCGTCTTGCGCTTCAACTTAATTGCCGGGCGTTCATCACCGGGCACTTGACCGTTTCGGTTTTTATGTATGCTAATAGTTTTTTGACAGAATTACCGGATGAACAGACTTTTTATTTCCCATCCAGTCGATCCTGTAATCCTGTCTGAAATTCATTTCTTGACCGCCATAGGCCTCGCGACGGCTGGTTCCAAACCCAGGAAGATTCTTAGCCGCGAGAGAACGCATAGATCTCAAAAAATTCCTTTTTCAGGGTTCAGATTCCTTTGAGATCATTGCACTAATGCTATCCATCCACTTCTTCTTTTTTATGCGCGTTTTTATTTAATCCTCAACACAACCTGTTTTGTCAGAACCGAGACGTAGTCGAGTTGGGCCCGGTATCACCGAGCAACGAAGTGGCAATAATTTAGATCAGAATAATAAGAAAATAAATCTATGTCTGGATGAAAATTATTCTGACCCTAATTATTCTGACTAAATTCTTATTAATTTGGTTGCGGCTGTGCCGCGCGGGGTTCTTGCGTGGCAAACAATTTGCATATATTTTTATCGAATCGAACGTTACGGGTATCGGCCGGGTTGGTTGCCGTCAAATGTTAATCGAGGCGTTTAAAGCAGTATCTTTTGGAGGGTCGCCGGCCTCGGCGACCCGGACAGCGAGGCCGCTGTCCCTCCATGCCGATTGATTAAAAAAAACGCGCCAAACACGTTCAATCGTGGCGCAGACATTCCTGAACGGAAACCGACGGCCACGAACCGCGCAGTTTTCGGCCCGCAAAACACGCAGAATCACGACAAAAACACAAATTTTTAACTAATCGTGATTTTGACGGACGACCCCCGTACCCTGATTTATGAATTAGGTCAAATCACTAGTGTCCCAGTATTAGTCAAATAACTGCAACTGGTTACAGAAGTCGCCCTTTTTGATAGTGCATTCCCCTTCCTGAAATGCCTGTAAAAGCGGC
>JALOTS010000157.1 GCA_025457785.1 Pontiellaceae bacterium
CTCCGCCGACATGATCCGCATGCTCGTGAGACCGAATCACATAGTTGATCTGATTAATCCCGTGATATTGCAAAAACGGAATGATTTTGTCTCTGCACGCGGTCTCTGTTCCTGTGTCAAACAGCATGGTTTTACCGTCAGGGACCACAAACAGCTCTGAATTCGCATGACCGATATCAAAGGTAATCAGCCAAAGATTCTGCGCAACCGCCGCAAAAGGACCGATCGCTGAAATCATAATGGCCGCTGAAATCAAAACCCGCTGCCATCGATTTGTTTTATTTACTCCTGTTTTCTTCATACTGCATGCTCCTTTTATTAATTTTCTGAACCGTGACACTTCACTTGGAAACCCCTCCCGCACACCGCGACATAATGGAGGAACGTCGTATTCGACTCATCAAAAACTCCTGTTTTGATTTTGGATTAGATAATACAAAAACTCACGGGATAACCGCTAATCCCACACGGCCAAACTTTCAGCAAATTGCGCCAACCGGCGGTTTTTATGAGGCAGAGCCGCCTGCCTGTGCGTGTGCCGGGCCTGCGACGCAACGCGGCAGGCAGGTACACCTGTCTGCATCGCGGACGCGAAAGACAGGCACAGACCGGCGACCAAACCGTTTAACCGCGACCGCCAAAAGCAGCGGCTGGAGCGAAGAAACAGCAACGAAACGCAGTGAAGTGGCAAAAAATATGAATGCCGAAAAAAGCGTTCTGACCCAAATGGTACTTAGTTAAGGGTGTTTCAACGAGCGAAACACAAAGCAGGACAGTGCTTCCAGCCTGTCTGCTCCTGCCTTGCCGCACCACTGTAACCAGGCTGGAAGCACTGTCCTACTTTAGGAAAACACGGCTCCGAACCATCTGCTTTCCCTTTTCAAAAACCCTTAACTTAGAGCCATTCCGCTCTAACCACGTCCATGCAATCTACTCAACAGAAATGGGTTACAAAAAATGACGAATTAGGCGGCCCGACCCCTTTTCCCGACCCCTTTTCCAGCTCGCGGCAGTAGTTTTTCTGGATGGCCAAAGAGGAAACCAGATCGGACAACGATTTGCGTTCGATGGCAAAGTGCAACTGGTCGCCTTCGAGGGAATAGTCGAAGGTGGGAACAGTGCCCCGGACTGCGGCACAACGGATGAAGGCCAGCGGGTGCTGTTCGCGGGTGTCGATGCGGATTAGCATGAGGCACCTCCGCGAGAAGTTTTTTTGACCGCGGATGAAGACGGATTCTTACGGAGGGGAGATGCGCAGACAGGAATGTCCGCGCCACATTGGAAAGAACGGCGGGGGCCGATCAGGGCGAGGAGGTCGGAACGGCGGAGTCGGAAAGAGCCGGGGTAAAGTTCTACTTTTTCTATGCGGCCGGATTTGATGGTGCGCCAAAGGGTGGCGCGGGAGATATTCAGAAGTGCAGCGGCTTCGCCCATGGAGAGCAGAAGCGGACCGTTATCTTGCGGCTCGCCCGGAGCGCTCGCCCTACCCTCGAGAATTTCCAAAGCCGTCTCTTTGGCTTTGTCGGACGCAGTAAAAATCGCCCGGATCAGATCATCATTGTTTATTTTGCTCATTGTTCGTCTCCGCGTTTCGTTTTGTGCGGAGCGAAAAAAAAACCTGCCCCGCGTTGATTACGGGACAGGTTGTAACGGAATGTGTCGGTCTATGTGGCGGGCACATAGACCGATTTTTTTACCAGTCGGGAAAATCCCCCTTTTTCAGGTATTTTTTGAGGGTACTTTCTCCGAGGTCTAGGTGCTGAGCCGCCTTCCGGAGAGCCTGCGTGAAGCACATAGACCGATTTTCGAGGTGATATTTTCGGATAAACTGACGGGCTTCTTCTATTTTGGGCTGATACAACTCCGCTCTGGCTTTGCCGCCTTCCGAAGCTGCGTTTTTGGTTTTTGACCCGCGCCGGGCATCTGGCAAAACGGTTTTTTCGATAGTTTCTAACCGGGATTCCAGCTTCACAGTATCGCCGGACGGCAATGAGCACCCGGTGCAAGTGCTGGTGCAAGTGCCGTGAAAGCCATCGGGTTTGATTGAAAGACACTCGCGCAAGGCAACTGCGGCAATGCCCCGACTTTTGAGCAGGTCGAAGGCTTTGGTGTGATGGGCCGGGAATAGAATGCAGCCTGTCTTGTTTGGATCGGTGCAGCATTCGGCGGCCTGTAACGCTTTTTGATCGGAAACGGCCAGGCAGGCGTAAACGTGCCGGTATTCCTTGTTGCCGTCACAGCGACCGATATAAAACAGGCCGTCCACCGGTCGCGAAGCGGCGGGCCTGAGATTGAACGCTTTCTGGAGAGATGAGCGCAAGCGGTCGCAGTCGAGGTGATGGGCTTGCACATCCTCCCAGTCGAGGATGATGTCATCCACCTCGTGCGCACAGTCTTCGGGGGGAACGGCACGGTATCTGCGACCGGACTCGCGGATGGTGAGTTTAACCGCCGGGTGATCTGTGGAGGGATAAAATTCCGCCCGGCGATCCGCGCAGGGTGCCAGAAACGGCAGAATGGAGCGGAACGCTTTCCCGAACAGATTTTCCCACCAGATTAACGATTCATAGGCATCACAGTATTTAAGCAGCTTTCGGATGGGGAATTCCATGGGAAGGCGCCTCCGCGAAAAGGGTTAGGAACAAACGAGCGGGACCCTGACGGAGCAGAGACGGAAAGCGGCAAAAACAGCGGCAATCTGGACGAGAAAACGCCAAGCCGAATCGGCGGACTGGGGTAGCACAAAGCCGGGAAAAATTGGGTAAATAAAAGGGGTTTTACCATCGGGAACCTCCTGATTATGATTTGATGGTGAGTCGAATATAAACGAGCTTTCTACGGCGTAAAGTGTGGAATTTTCGAGAGTGAGAAAAAATGGTCAAAAAAATTTCCATCCTCTGGGGAATCAACCACTTCATGAACAGAAAATTTTTCTGGGAGGAATTTAGGACTGTTTTGGTCGGAATTGGGATGAAAATGCCCCTACCCTTGGAAATCAGCGGCTTTATTTGGATTTGCCATTCGTTCCGACATCTAAAAAGTTGAAATACCTTGCCTTCAAGAGGTTTTCTCGGCAGGCATCTGCTAGCTTCAGGATGTTTTCATCTTTACTGGCCAGACCGGCTTGAAGAACTTTCCGAACCGGCTCTTCGGTGATGTAGGTATATCGCCCCGCAAGCGTCCGGGTGATTTTTTCAAGACACTCCAGCGCCTTATCCAGACACACTTCGATGTTTCTGGCCAATGCATCGAAAGTAAACATCAGTTCAAGCTCCTGATCGGCGACTAAATCCAGAATTTCGGAAAACGCTCCAAGCATCCACCGCTGATCCAAACACTCGGCCTTAAGCCAATAGGTAAACTGGGTCAATTCCTCTTTATGAGCGATACCAATCCGCCACTGAACAAAAGTACGAACTTTTTCCATTATCTCGGGAGAAACTGGATTTTTGGTTTTCCAAAAAAGGCTCCCGGCTGAATGCAACAGCTTTTCCCAATAATTTTTGTCAAACTCCGTGCATTCATAGTATTTTTCCAATAACGCATCCTCGCCATGCTCCGGAATAAGATCCCATAGATAATAGAGGAAAAGCCGGTCACCAACGGACTCGATCAGATTCAAATGATCCCAGGCCGCAGGAAAATCGGCGCAAAACGAATTGAGAGCTAAGACATAATCCCCCTTGAACCAGTCAAAGAAATCAGGATGAGGACGGCTCCCCGCCATAAAATTGACGAAGGCCACCGCCCACGCTTCCTGCTGATCTTCAGGGAACAAGAGCGGTTTAAATTCTCTGGCAGCGGATTCATCCTTCAGGATGAAAAAGTGAACATAACAACGACCCAGCATGGCATATTCCGGCAGAGTTAGAGGAAGGACCGGCTCCGACTTGACTCTTTTACGAATCACATCCCACACTGGGGATAAGTCAGCACCTTTATTATGTCGACGTATCCATGCCGCATAGTCGAATAACTGCTCCCAAGCCCGGCCCCGTGCGTAATTGATAGCATCCGTGAAAGGGTGCTGTTCTTTGGAAATGATAACGCTTTGTCCTCGATCCATATTCAGATCGGGCTGAGTACACAATTTCTCCAGCAAGTCCAGAATTGGCGCACTGTAATCAGAAGGAATCTGAGCCTTATCCGACAGGCATGACGCGACCAGATCGCAAACGGCGCGGCGCGACGAATTCCAATCTCTGGGCTCAGCATCTGATTCGTCGCCTCTGAAGACGCTCTCCATGCCTGACTGCGGCTGACCCAAAACCACCGAACAAAAGTTCAAATAATCTGGAAGATGCGCAAGGGTCCCGTCCTGAATAATCTGTTGCATCGCAAGAATCAGCGACTTCACAAAAACCGGACGCTTGATCTTCTCCAAAATCGCCAGCCAAAACGCAAGACGTTCCGGCTCTTTCAGCATGCGTTCGGCACAAGCCGACTGAAAGGCGAGAGCCAATCCTTTGAGATTTATCTCTCTCAGCCCATCCCCCTGATCGCTCTGGCGATGATTCCAACTGTTAATATAACCCAGCAGTTCAGAGTCGGGCATCGCTAACAGTTCATCCTTCGGCTTTGGACTGACCTCTGAAACGGTTCCGCACTGGGTTTTACCAACCGGCGAATAGTCTTCATCGGAAATCTTTTCATCTTTCGCGGTATCCAGCTCCGCCAATCGCTTAGCATATTGATCGAAAAGAACCGTCCGGAACGGAATCAGTTGTTTGCGCTGGAAGTAAATTCTGCGCTGCTCAAATTTTTCAGGAGTAAATTGACTCCCCATCCACTCTTTGAAAGCACTTTCGGAGGGACCGCTAAGGATCGCCTTGAATATCGCTTCACGCTCCGTTCTCGTTAAAAGGTCTTCACCGAAGTGTACACAAGCAGCTCTCAACATTATCTGAAATTCAAAATGGTATTCGTATTCATCATAATGCGGATATTCCAAGATGTACTTCCTAACTGCGTCACGATTCGCCTTGTCGGGATACTTTCCGAACAGATGTTGGCGAATCCGCTCAAAAACGTACCAGCGTTGTTTTGAAAGCAGTTGATCCAGCTCATCAACAGATTCCCGGTTCTGCTGCTCATAGACCGCCTGACAAGAAAGGGTCAGCGCCTCTACCAAAAGCTCCGGGGCGCGTTCCAAGCTGTCCTCATTATCTACAAGACGTCGGCACCAAATTTGAGACCAATCATCTTTAAATGTTTTATCCTGCAACTGCTCGGGGTGCATTTTAAAATCGATCATTTGACCTGTTGTTTTGGTCAGCAGTTTCGCCATTTCAACCGGCATGGTTTTCAGCAGCACCGGCAGAACATCCTCGATGAACTCTTTGTATTCATGCGAGTGCATAAATGGCTGCGGCTCAAGCGACGTAAAATAATCATCCGGGTTTTCTTTTCGGCGCTGGATTTTCTGTTCTGCCTCGGGATCAGGCTCACACCCTAACAATCGGGACAAAATGCCTTCCAACTGACCAAACGAAGCCACACTCGCCCATCCGGACAAAACATTCCGCAGAGGATAAAAACTTGGTCTAAACTTTTGCTCAAGGTATTCAGCCGCTTTTGGAATCAATTGGATTGATTGGTTTGGCGGGATAGCAGTGGCGATGTCTAAAATGTCGCTATAGACGCTTGGATTATCAGTTTGCGGCAATTCGACCAGAACATCTACAACCCGATCAGGAACTTCGGCACAAATATTTTTAAGATAACGGAGTTCTGGCCACTGTGGAA
>JALOTS010000158.1 GCA_025457785.1 Pontiellaceae bacterium
TGAGGAGTTCAGTTTAATAATTTCAATAGGTCTTGCCATGCGGAGAAGTTGGCATATCCCAGATTGTTTTTCAATATTAATTAAGAGTCATTACACTAGGTCGCGTCGAGGGTACCGCCGTCGGAAGTGTCTTTAACGTGTTTTTTCCATTTGGTGAGAATTCACGAACTGAGCGTGCCTACAATAAAGCACTTGCAAAGGTACCGGGGGCTACCGCCTTAACAGATGTAACGCTTCAGGAAAACTGGTTTTGGTATGGTTTTGGGACTTTAAGGATCGTAACAATCTCCGGGGAGGCAGTAAAATGAAAACTAAAACACTGACAGGACTCGTTCTTCTCTCGTTATTCAGTTTTGGTTGCGCGGGAACGAAGGTTCACTTTGACGATGCCCCAATCGACCAGCTTGATTTATCACAAGGGCGAACGGTAAAAGCCGGCGCATCGGGCCTGCTTCTGTTTCATCTGATTCCCATTAAAATTAACGATAGGCACGCGCATGCCTATGGACGATTAAAGGACAAGGCCAATGGGGCATACTTAACAGATATAAAAATTCAAGATTCTTGGAAGTTTGTGTTCATCGGTGAGAAACACGGGACAATAATAACGGCAACAGCCTATCCGGACAAGAGGATGTTGTCAACCCCGCTGGCAAAGAAGCTTGATGAGTTAAAAACCTTGCACGATATAGGCGTGCTGTCTGATGCTGAGTATGAAGAGTCCCGAAAGAAAGCTCTGGGAAACTAGCCGGGCCTGTTCGTAAGCGCAACCGTGTGGATGTCTCCACCGTTGAGCAGATCGTTGAATACATGCGTCCGAAATACGTCCATGTGCGCCGCATGTGGGTCATGGATCGCGGGATGGTCAGCGAGGAGCATCAGGAACAACGGCATGATAGCGGGGCGAGTTGTCTGGTTGGTACCCTCAAGTTCATGCTCAGCCGATTCGAAAAAGAACTGCGCGGAGAAGATTGGAGTCTCATTGAACCCGGAGTGGAGGTCAAACTCTGCACGGCATCCGAAGGAGCAGGGGAACGTAGGTGCTCTGCCGCTTCCCTGGTCAAAAAGAAAAAGAACAGGCCATGCGCCGTCGGCACAAACGGGCGAAGCGTTGCGGAACAAAATTTCCGTTTTAAGAGCTGTAAACAGAGTTCGAATCTGCTTTTCTTTTGCCATAACGAAGGGAGACGTATGAAAAAGGTTCTGGCGGGTTTGTTGATGGTTCTCGGATCTGTTTTATTGTCGGGGTGTGTGGGGAATACTGCGTCGGTGCGGCGTGGCGGTGAAATCCACATTATTGTGCTGTGTGACCGCGGAGACGAGGCTTCGATGGAGAAGCGGCAGTGGCGTTACCGGAATGAGGTGGGCGCATTTATGGAACCCGATTTGGTTCGCAGGCTTCAGGATTATATGTTTTCCTCGGCACTTATTCATGGGTCTGAATTTAAAAAAGAACCGAACTGGTATTTGCTGAAAGTGAAAATAACATCCTACAATCCCGGCAGTTCGGCTGCGCGAAATCTGGCGCGCTGGGCTGGACCGGGGAGTGGTTATGGAATAGGAGTTTGTTCGCTGGACTGCGGCTATGAGTTGATCGATTCAAACGGTGCGCAGGTTTTGGCATGGACGGATGGTGTAGCAACCTCGCGTGTGGACTGGCGACGTCTTCCGCTTGCGCTCAATAAAAGGGTCGGAAAAAAGCTTTCGGAGCACTTTCGGAAATAGGGTGCCGACGGGTTTTCCGAACAGTGGAAAAAGCTCTCTGTTTTTGAGTCGGATGTGTTATAAAACGCTCCGAGGTGATAACTATGTGGTTTCCTGAATGGCTTTATACAATCGATGTTCTGTTCGCGGTGTTCGTTCTGCTTTTTGTATTCTACGGGGTAAAGCAGGGATTTTCCGGTGAGTTGGCGCACGGGGTCATGCTGGTTGCGTTTCTGATCGGCCTTCTTTTTTTCTATTCGCAGCTTGCGCAGCTCGTGTCGGGGTACCGGCAGGGATTGTCGCCCCGTGCGGCGGCGGTTGTTGTGATTCTTTTGCTTCTGCTGGCGGTGTCGCTTCTTTTCCTGCTGTTCCGGCTGATTTTTAAACCGATGCTGAAAAACAAACTGGGGGAAACGCCGGATAAAGTTCTCGGCGGGCTGGCGGGGGGGCTTCGCGGCGCGTTGATCGGGCTGGTTGTTTTTTCAGGGCTCAGTATGATTCCGAGTGAGTCGCTTTATCCCGTGTTGTCCGAAAAAACATCGATCGGCGGATGGGTCTGCAAAACGGTTACGCCGTGGGCGCAGCCGCGCATCATGGAACTGCCGGTTTTAAAAACGCAGGCGGATGAGCCGGCGGATGAGCCGGCGGATGAGCCGGCGGGTGAGCCGGCGGATGAGCCGGCGGATGTGTTTGCAGAATAGGCCGGTTGGATTCATGAAACAGATTTCACGAGAAACCATTGATCAGATTCGCAGCCGAAATGATATTGCCGATGTGATCGGATCTTATCTCCCGCTTAAAAATGCCGGAACGCGTTTCAAGGCGCTCTGTCCGTTTCATAAAGAAAAAAGCCCCTCGTTTACGGTCAGCCCCGACCGGCAGATTTATCATTGTTTCGGCTGCGGCGCCGGCGGCGACGTGATCCGTTTCATTCAGGAGTATGAAAAGGTTGATTTTATGACCGCGCTGCAAATGCTGGCGGACCGCGCGGGCATGGAACTGAGTTTTGAGGAGGGCGGCGGGGGAGACGGCGCGGACAAACGGAAGCTTTATCAGATTCACGAAGAGGCGGCCCGGTTTTATCAGCGTATCCTGGCCGGGCATGAATCGGGCGAGGCGGGCCGGATCTATCTGGCTTCGCGGGCTCTTTCGCCGGAAATTGTGAAAGAATTTCAGGTCGGCTTTGCCCCGGACCGGTTTGATGCGCTCGAAAAATGGGCGCAGCAGAAAAAAATTCCGCTGGAGCTGATGGAGCAGGCCGGACTGATGGTGAAGTCGGATAAGAGCAGCGGTTATTATGACCGGTTCCGCAACCGTCTGATGTTTCCGATTCGCGATGAAGCGGGCCGGGTGATCGGGTTCAGCGGGCGCGCGATTGTAAAAGATGAAAAGAGCGGGAAATATGTCAACAGTCCGGAGACTCCGGTTTTTCATAAAAGCCGTGTTTTGTTTGCGATTGACAAGGCGCGCCGTGCGATGGCCGACAGCCGTGTCGCCATTGTTTGTGAAGGGCAGATTGATGCCATCCGCTGTCACGAGGCCGGTCTGACGAATGTGGTGGCTTCGCAGGGCACCGCACTGACCGCTGACCACGCCCGCATGATCCGGCGCTATGCCGATGAAGTGATCCTTGTGCTGGACGCGGATGCCGCCGGACAGAAAGCCGCGTTGAAATCTTCTGCGGCGTTTATTGCCGAGGAACTCAGTGTGCGGGTGGCCACGCTGCCGGAGGGAGAAGATCCGGACTCGCTGGTGCGCGATCACGGGGCCGAGGCGCTGCGCTCGCGGGTGGCCTCCGCTGTTTCCGCTGTGGACTTTATGGTGAATGTGATGCTTCAGCGGGAAGAACCCGGAAATGAGGCTGGACTGATGCGTACGACTCGCGCGGTGCAGGCATTGGTTGCGCAGGCGCCCGGCGCCGTGCAGCGCGACCGGATGGTGCAGCGCGCGGCGGAACGCTTAGGCATTACGCCGGCAGCCTTCCGGCGCGATCTGGCGCGTAAAAAAGAGCGGCCTGTTCCGGCTGCCGGCCCGGCAGAGGTTCCGGTTGCTCCGGTTAAACATCCCGACGAAGAGGTGGCGCTCATTCAAATGCTGTTTCTTTATCCTGAGCAGGTTCTTCCGGTTGTGGCGGATCATCTTCCGCCGGAGCATCTTGCTGATCCGGATTGCCGTCTGTTAATGGAGCTGATGCTCGCAGACGCCGCCGCGATGATGGATAGTATCCCGGAGGACCGGACGGAGGCGCAGCGGCTGGCGGCGCGGATTCAGGTGGAAGAGATCCGGTTACGAGGAAACGACACTTCACCTGCCCGGGCGGCTCAGGATATTGTCATGGCACTTTGGCGGCAGGCGCTGACGGTTCGCCGCCGCGAACTTCAAGCCGCCGGACGTGCCGCCGAGGCGATGGAGATAACCCGTCAGCTTTATCTCTTAAAACAAAAATGGGAAAATGCGGTAGCTTTCCTGGTGGTTTAAGGTGTTAAAAGCGGCTTGTCGCCGGACGGGGATTGGGCTAGACTCTCTGCATAACACGGGGTGGATTCATGCGCGTTTTGATTGCAGAGGATGAAAAAGTATCACGGATGCGGCTTGATAGATCTCTGAAAGAATGGGGGTTTGATGTCGAGGCGGTATCAGACGGTCAGGCGGCCTGGGAACGTCTTTGCAGCAGTGATCCGCCCCGGCTGTGCATTATCGATTGGCTGATGCCGGTTATCGAAGGTCCTGAGCTCTGCCGCCGTGTGCGTGAAAAATTTCCTGAGGAGAGTTTTTATCTGATTATGCTGACGGCGCGGGACGGCGTGGACGATTTGATTGAGGGTCTCGGTTCCGGGGCGGATGATTATGTTGCCAAGCCGTTTGTCGGACGGGAACTGCACTCCCGCATCAATGTGGGGGTCCGGGTGCTGGGCTTATCCCAGATGCTGGCCAAAAAAATGCACCAGTTGGAAGCCGCGCTGGAAGATGTGAAACAGTTGAGAGGGTTGCTTCCGATTTGCTCGTACTGTAATAAAATCAGGAATGACCAGGATTACTGGGAGCAGGTGGACAGTTATATCGGGCGGCATTCGAACGTTTCATTCAGTCATTCGATCTGTCCTTCCTGCTATGAAAAATATGTCAAGCCCATGCTGGAGTCTGAACCGGAGAAAAAGGGTGATTGATTTTTCAGCCAGTCTGTTTTTCGGCGGAGCGGCCCCGTCCGGAGTCGCGGTTTTCCCGTTGGCGTGCGAAGGAGTCGCGTGGAAGTCCGGTCTGCTTTGGGTTTCTGTTATGGGCATGGTATTGTTTTGGGCGGTGTTTCACATGAAACGAAATGCCCGTATCCGCCGGGGAGACTGCGATTGCGAGCAGCTCCGGACCCGTGTTTCAACGGTTTTGAAGTATTCGCGCGACGTGCTGTTCGGGTTTGATTTGCGCACCGGAACCTTTGATTATTTGAGTCCCTCCTGTTTAAGCCTGACCGGTTACACGGCGGATGAAATGACGGCTATGGGACCGCAGGAATTTCTGAAGCGGCTGCATCCGGAGGATGAGAGTAAAATACAGAAGCTGATTGTTCAATTGAGCCGGAACGGAAAAGACTGCGAATGGTTCGGCGCTGTGGATTACCGGTTTCTTCATCACGACGGGGAATACCGTTCGTTCAATGATCATCTTCATGTTGTGTATGGCAAGGACGGGAAGGCCGCTTTTTTATACGGTTCGATTCGCGACATGACCGCAAGTACACAGTTGGAAGAAAGCATGCGGGCTTTGGAAAAAAAATTTCATGACAGCCAGAAGATGGCCGGTTTGGGCCTGCTGGCCAGCGAAGTTGCGCATGACTTTAATAATTTAATGACGGTGATTTTAGGCAACACGGAACTTTCGCTGCTAGAATATGACGGTTCGGACGGCGGTGTGCTCGATGAAATTAAGCGAACAACACTGCGTGCGGCTGAATTGGCAAATCAAATGCTGATCTATGCCGGGAAGACTTCTCTGGAGGTCGGCAGTGTCA